>JANQZX010000095.1:0-6659 GCA_030728245.1 Saprospiraceae bacterium
GGGAAGCCAATGGGATTTCAATATTCAAATGGACAGGTAAATGTTACTAATGAAATTTTATTTGTTGATGTTAAAGTAGATAGTATTCCTTGTCAGAATGTAGGAAATAATAAGGGAGGTTTCGAGGTAACGGTTACGGGAGGGACGATGCCCTACAAGGTAGCCTGGCTAAACAAAGATGATAATTCCACAGGATCTATCAATATAAACAGTTTAGATGGCAAAACCATTATTACCGGTTTAGATGCGGGAAATTATCTTTTAACCATTACAGATTCTGCCCCTACCCCAAACTCTTCAACAAAGGAAAAAGAAATTCCACCATCGAAAAATTTTGTGGTCAGGTTGGATATTATTAATGACATCATTTGTAACAATGATAGCAATGGGGAGCTTAAAGCAACCGTACTTATTGACGCACAAGAAGAAAGTGATTTAACTAATTTTGATTTTACCTGGAGTAACGATCCTACAGTAAAAACTAATTTTCAAAAAGATTTAGCCGCGTCATCAAGCGCATATACAGTAACTGTTAGAGATAATTTTGGTTGTGTGGCACAAGCTTCTGAAAATCTTACTAATCCAAGTAGACTAAATATAACTACTTCCTCGCTTACCAAAGCTACCTGTTCTGGTGTTGCAGACGGAGAAGCTTTAATCGCTGTGAATGGAGGGATAAAATCACCTACAGGTTACACCTTAAAATGGGAAGATCAAGTGGCCTCTTTTCAAGGAACCACATCGTTAAGACCTAACCTAATGCCTGGTACTTATTCAATTTCTGTAGTGGATGCAAGGGGCTGTCAAAAATCGTATCCCGTTATCATTGACGCTGATAAAAAACTAGACTTTGACATTACTGGTGTGGACGCCAGTTGCTTAGGAAAATGCGATGGAAAAGCTATTATTGTGGTTGCTTCTTCAGCTACGGGCATTCCTTCTTTTAATATCAGTTCCGGATTAAGTGTTCCAACTGGTAGCGGCATCAACTATCAATTTTCTGGCTTATGTTCAGGCAGTTATAACGTTACGATGTTGAGTTCAGAAGCAGGTAAACAATGTTCCATTGAAAAAACGGTGGTTATTACCGATCCTGAGGTACTGAAAATAGATACAATAACCTATACTCAAGAATCCTGTACTGCGGGCGGTGGTAAAGACGGAAAAATTAAAGTAGCGGCAAAGGGTGGCGTAAGTCCTTATGCCTATAATTGGGCGAGTGCAACGACCAGTAATTTATCGGATAGTTCCGCCGTGGTGAATCTGACCAAAGGAACCTATACTGTCACCGTAAAAGACGGTGCGGGATGTGAAGTTCCCTTTGCATTTGACATAACTTCCCGCACTCCGCCCAAAATTACAGAATTGAACACTGCTTTTGTCAGTTGTATTGGAAATACGGACGGAAAATTATCGATAAAGGCCACAGCTGGAGATTCTCCCATAAGCACCTATACCTGGAGTAATGGTGTGAGTGGTCAATTTCTCAATGGCCTGGCGGTTGCTACCTATCGGGTTACGGTAACGGGTACTGACGGCTGTTCTGTGGATAGTTCTGTTCAGGTTTTAAATCCTGACCCATTCAAGCTATCAGACACCAAAACATTTGAACCAACCTGTGTAGGCAAGGCAGACGGCCGTATCGTAATAACGCCTGTTGGTGGAACGGCACCTTACAAAATAACGTGGGAAAATAGCACTCAAACGGGTACCTCACTTGTTAACATAGGTAAGGGAACCTACCGGTTTAATCTGGTCGATGCTAACAACTGTCCTACGTTTAGTCAGAATATTGTATTAGTCGATGCCCCTGAGATACTCATTACGATGAGCGATTTAGCGGAAGTCAGTTGTTATACCGGAACGCAAGACGGAAAAGCAACAGCTACAGCGAGTTACAGTGACGGGAAAGTCGGAACCTTCGATTTTGAATGGAGCAGCGGGGAAAGCCAGGCGGCTTCAAACAGCAGCACCGCTATAAAATTAAGGTCAAATCTTAATACCTTAACGGTAACAGATAATAATTTATGTACAAAAATTGAAAGTGTAAATATACCCTTGCCGCCAGTTATCGTTGCTAATGCGACGGTTAAACCAGTTACTTGTTTTGGTTTGGGTGATGGTGCCGTAGATCTGGCACCAACGGGAGGAAGAGGTACATTTACTTTCGTATGGAATACAGGCTCGACTTCATCGTCCATTAACAACATGAAAAATGGTGATTATACGGTAACCATTACTGACGGTAATAAATGTACGATAGAAGAAAAAGTAACCGTTACTGAACCAGCTCAATTATTATTGGCTTTAGATGCGGCCAAAACAAAAAACGTCAGTTGCCCCGGCTTGTCAGATGGTGTTTTAGTATTTAAGTTGACCAATGAAACGGGAATCAATCCTTTAGGAGCTACTCCCTACCAATGGTCCACCGATGCGGGAGTAGCGAGTGCCAGTAACAGCAAGGATAAATTACCTGCCGGCACCTATCGTGTAACGGTGACGGACAGTAAAGGATGTCAAGATCAAATCCAACATATATTTACCACACCCGATCCGATCATCGCTTTTTTCAATCCGGTGAATCCTCCTTTATGCCATGGTACCACAACTACCCTATCGTTAAAGAGCGTTAGTGGTGGTAACGGCTTAACATTATCAGATTACGTATTCAGTGTAAACAACAGTGGCATTAGCTTTCCTGTGGACCAGAACATACAAATTTTTGCTGGAAGGACCATCATTCAAGTGGAGGACTACCTTGGATGTACTTATACAGAAACCATTGATGTGAGCTCCCCCCTACCCTTACTCGTAGAATTTAACCCCGGCAGTATAAACATTCCATTGGGTGACACTGCAACACAACTAAAGCCTGTCATTCAAACATCTAACCCCATAAGAACCTATAAATGGACACCGAGTGCGGGATTATCTTCCTCAAGCATAGCCAATCCGACCATTCAGGACTTATATGGTGATCAAAAATTCAATCTGGAAGTTACCGATATAAATGGTTGCAAAAGCAATGGGAACATTCAGGTATTAGTGGATCGGAATTATTCTGTATTCATACCTAATGTTTTTTCACCTAACGGGGATGGTATTAATGATGAATTGAGGATACATTCTTGTTTAGGTGTCAAAGAAGTAACCAATTTCAGGATATTTGACCGTTGGGGGAACCTGATAAAGTCGATAAATACGGTGCCCATTGATTGTGACGGAGGGACTATATTATGGGACGGAAGTTATACAACGAGAGCGGCCAACGTGGGTAGTTACGTTTATACCTTTGAAGTATTATTTCTTGATGGCTACAGGCGCCCTTATTCCGGCGACTTTGTTATCATAAAATAATATACTGGTATTTTTCAGCGAATAAAGAAATTGAATGGAGTGTTGGGGCAATAAATGTGTTCCAACGCTCCATTTTGCTTTTCAGGTCGATTCTATTAGAAATCGATCGTTCTTTGACAAAGAAATAACCGGGGTTTTTGATTATTAGAATCCAGCAATTATTCAAAGATGATTTCATCAAATTTAACCTTTGATTTCAAGCTTACTACTTTGAAGTCATTGCAACTAATTTTGTTTAAGCGTTGAAGCTGAGAAACCAGGTAATATTCTCCATTATTTTAATCTTGGTTCTACTGCTTTTAAATAGTAATCTATTCCCACTTCATAGAAATAATTATTTTCACCGGAACGTGCTATTTTACCGTTCAATTCAAAGCCAGGTATTTTTCAACGAATAGGCCAGTATATAAGGCCCAATACGAGGGGTTTGTATTCAACTGCATCCAATTTATTGCAGCGTTTATTCGCTGTTAGCGGTTTCAACATTCAGAACTTGTCAAAAATAAATGCAATAATTTAAGCTTTTGAGTAGAACTACTTAACTCAAAAATTCCAGGTATTTAAAAGTTTAACCTTAGTTCATGACCAACACCGTGGTTGATTTGGTTATGGTCTCCCCTTTGCACTGATGGAGGACCAGCACACGATATACCCCGGCCTGAACGGTCTGGCCATTATATGTACCGTCCCATTTATCGCTTGACTTGGTGGTGGAAAATATTTTATTCCCCCATCTATCCCAAATTTCAAAAGAGATCAGTGAAGTTATGATTCTTGGATTACTTAAACCAAAGGAATCATTCAGTCCATCCCCGTTTGGCGTAAAAGCTTTAGGTAAAAATGCTTCATCGCATTTCAAATCATTAGGATCGATGACCACAATTCTAAAAGAGTCGGTGGCAATACAGGGCGTTGAGGCATCTTTAAGTTCCAGTTTGTAGGTATAATTCCCTGATGCGAGTGGCGAAATAACAGGTTCTTTAATGGTAGGGTCACTCACCCAAAAACTAGGGGACCAGGTGAAATCAGTAGCACAGGTTGGTGACAGCTGAGTAACCACATCGTCTCCCACATAAACTATATCATTAGTGTTAACAATATTATCAACGGGCTGATATAATTTTCCAATTTCTGATTCCAGGAGGGCGCGGTTATAGAAGCGTAAATCATCCATAAGGCCATTGAAACCAATTTCATTGGCACCATAACAAGTACTTCCACCTACGACTAAATTACCATTATTGAGGACATTAACCCGAGAGGCAGAGGTTTGCTCTGACACCAGATTGCCATTATAATAGAGTCTTATTTTTGAAGCATTCCTGGCAATAGTGATATGATGCCAGCATTGACCCTTCGGTAATTCATAAATAATATTCACCTGTTTATTGATCCCTTCCGTAATAGCTACATTAAGATTTCCTGTAAGCGGTCTAAAACGAACCACCAGAGAATTATCCACCAGGCAGTCGCCGCGTTTTTTTGACAGGAGGTATTGAATACCTTTATCATTTCCCACTTTAAAATAAAAACTAACGGTAAAATCTTCTGTATCGAATTCAGAATTTACCGCACCAATAATATTTAGGAGACTGGCATTTCCCGAAAAGCGAATTGCCTCATTGAGTGGACCACAGACATAATCAACACCTGAATTTCCAATAGCATCATTCGAAAGATTACCGGTATCATCTTTCAGATTTTTATTAAACGGATAATAAGCAACGAGGCCAGCTCTCGTTTGGGCTGAAATATTAGTAAAGAAAAGTAGTATAAGCAAGCCTATAAGAAGACGCATAGAAGAAATCGTTACTGATTGACAATTATTTTAGGGAATCAAAAAGAGCAGGTGAGAAAGCATCCATCATTCGGGTAATTTCTCTTTCCTCCGCTTCCATAGACATTTCGAGTGCCTTATTTACCGTCAGGGTTAAAAGGCTTTCGAGTTCTGATAGTGACGCCTCCTTCATCATTTCCTCATTGATGTGAATATTTGTTATATTCCTATTTCCATCGGCAGACACTTCAATTATTTGATTGTCGGAGATGGCTACGATTGTAATATTACTTAAATTTTCAAGTACAGACTGCTGAACCTCCATCATCTCGTCGAATATTAGCTTTGACATAATTTGTTTTATTTAATAAAAACCACAATGTACAGTAATTAAAGTCAACCTTCAACCATTTTAGGATTCTACTGTATAAATGTTAAACGAAGTTATTTCAATTTTAATGTAATCAACATAATTAATGTGAAACTTTAGGGCAAATTTTAATAGATTTGTGATTGAGAAACAAAAACACCACAGTGAAAAAAAAACAAGAAGAGAAAGACATGTCTTTTTTCGACCATCTTGAAGAGTTAAGGTGGCATATTATAAGGTCGTTAGTTGTGATACTAACCATAGGAATTGTTTTATTCATCAATAATGCCTGGTTTTTTGACGTTGTTTTATTTGGACCTACAAAAGCCACTTTTATATCCTACCGTTGGTTTTGTGATATGGGAAATGCGATTGGACTTGGCGATAGCGTCTGTTTTTCCCCACCATATATTAAAAAGCAGGCCATTGGTTTTGCCGAAGCATTTACAACAAGCATATCCGTATCATTCATTGCTGGTTTTATCATAGGATTTCCGTATGTATTTTGGGAATTCTGGCGATTTATCAGTCCGGGTTTATACAAGCATGAAAAGAATGCAGCGAGGGGTGTTGTTTTTATATGCTCTTTTTTATTCTTATTAGGCGTAAGTTTTGGCTATTTTGTTATTGCGCCATTTGCCGTTAATTTCTTGAGTGGATTCACTATACCCGGGGTTGAAAATACCCCTACGCTCGATTCCTATCTGAACTACATCGTTATGTTCACTTTACCTACAGGATTGGTCTTTGAGTTACCAGTTGTGGCTTATTTTTTAGCCCATTTGGGTATATTGGGTGCAGATTCCATGCGTGATTTTCGAAGACATGCCTTTGTTGTCATACTAATTGTTGCGGCCGTTATCACCCCACCAGACGCGGTAAGTCAGTGTCTTATTGCTATTCCCTTATACGGCCTGTACGAAGTCAGCATATTAGTTGCTGCAAGGGTAACTGCGAGAAAGGCAAAGAAGGAATTAGAGGAAGAGGAAGCTGACCGAAAAGAAATGAACTCATAATCTGCTTATTAATGGAAAGATTGTCATCAAATGCCACTTTGTTTCTGAACATATTCCTTCCTGTTTTCTGGAGTGTATTTTTTGGCGCATTCACCTTAGGCGTCTTTTTGGCCGATGAAATTTATTTTGGATTTTTACC
>JANQZX010000095.1:6759-19203 GCA_030728245.1 Saprospiraceae bacterium
ACGTTCTTTTTATCATATTGAAGGTTCTTTCCAACTTTATATCTCAGATTACTGGTAGTTTCTCTGTCCCCCACCACTTTAACAGGCGTGTTCACGCGAATGGTTCCATGGTCAGTGGTGATAATGAGCTTCACATCTTTTTCGGACACCCGTTCTAAGGCAGCCCAGAGCGGAGAATTAGCGAACCACGATCTGGTAAGAGACCGGTAGGCCTTTTCATCCCCTGCCAATTCTTTTAAAACCTCCATTTCAGTTCTTGCATGGGAGAGCATATCTATAAAATTATAAACAATAACGGTAAGGTCATTATTCAGGCAATTAAAGATATTGTCTTGAAGTTGTCTGGCGGCCTGAACTTGGGTAATTTTAAAATACTCGTGTTTAATGTCCCTTCTGAACACCTTTTTTATTTGCGCAGCAAGCAGTTCGGCTTCAAAATTATTTTTACCCCCTTCTTCAATATCACCGACCCAATACTGTGGAAATTGCTTTTCGATGTCCGCGGGCATCATACCGGCGAAAATAGCATTTCTGCTATACTGTGTAGCGGTTGGCAAAATACTAAAGAAATAATCTTCATTTTGCAATTTAAATCTTTCCAATAAAATAGGTTCGATCACTTTCCATTGATCAAATCTAAGATTATCGAGGACGAGTAGAATCGTTGGACATTCCGGTTGAATGTGTGAAAACACCTTTTCCCGGAGAAGATTAAATGATTTTACCGGACCTTCAGAAGGATTTTTCATCCAATGCGGATAAATACCTGATATATATTTACAAAATGCAGCATTTGCCTCTTTTTTCTGTTGAGACAAAATATCAGCCATTTCGTTAGAATTAGAATGATCTATTTTAAGTTCCCAGGAAATAATTTTTTGATAAATCTCAGCCCATTCTATATAATCCATACCACTTTGGAGTTGCATGAAAATTTGTCTAAACTCTTGTTGGTAATCAGAGGATGTTTTTTCCCGAACCAATCGTTTATTATCTAAAATTTTCTTTAAGGTCAACCAAATTTGATTTGGGTTAACGGGTTTAATCAAATAATCGGTAATTTGAGACCCCAGAGCCTCCTCCATAACGGTTTCAGCCTCATTTTTAGTAATCATCACGATCGGCAGATTAGGATTAATCTGTTTAATACGAGCCAGGGTTTCCAGTCCATTGATTCCGGGCATACTTTCGTCCAGAAAGACCACATCAAACTCATTTCCTGTGGCACATTCATCGACGGCATCATGGCCATTTGTGACCATAACCACCTCATAACCTTTTGATTCAAGAAACATAACCTGAGGTTTCAACAAATCAATTTCATCGTCTGCCCAAAGAATTCTAATTTTATCCATAATAGCTAATGTAAGTAAATAATAAGAATGAAACAATTATAAGTAATTTCCCGTTAAAATACGGATTAAAACGGCCATGGGCAATTAAATATTGCTTTAAAAAATTTCATCGACTTATGCAAAAGTCAAAAATAATCAATGACCCTGTTTACGGGTTCATCCAAATCCCTGAGGGAATTCTACTTGATTTGATAAACCACCCCTATTTCCAAAGGTTATCCAGAATAAAGCAGGTAAGTTTGGCTCATTATGTTTATCCGGGCGCGCATCATACTCGATTTCACCATGCTTTGGGCGCTTTGCATTTAATGCAGGAAGCCCTGTCTATACTAACATCAAAGGGCGTAGAAATTACCCCTTCCGAGCAAACGTCCGCTTGCATTGCCATTTTATTACATGATATTGGGCATGGTCCATTTTCACATACTTTAGAAAACACTTTAATTAAAGTTTCCCATGAAAAGCTGTCAATTGCCTTTATGGAAGCTTTGAATATAACCTTTGAGGGAAAGTTAACGGAAGCCATTTCGATATTCCGACGTACCCATCCAAAATATTTTCTTTCACAACTTGTTTCCGGGCAATTAGATGTAGATAGGCTGGATTATTTAAGCAGGGATAGCTTCTTTACGGGAGTTACGGAAGGGGTTGTTGGGTATAGCAGGATTATAAAAATGCTATCTGTTTCAGATGGAGCGTTAGTTGTTGAGGAAAAAGGTATTTATAGTGTAGAAAAATTCCTTATTGCCAGAAGATTAATGTATTGGCAGGTTTATTTACATAAGACCGTGTTAGCTGCTGAAAATATGTTAATAAAGATCATAGAAAGAGCGCGTATTTTACATAAAAGAAATCATTTAAACTATATTCCGTCTTCTTTAAAATATTTCATGGATAATGACATAACGGAAGATCATTTATCGGAAAACGCTTTATTTTTATTAGATAAATTTGCGGCATTAGATGACATTGATATTTTTTCTGCCATCAAAGAATGGCAAAATGAGGAAGACCGTTTGCTTGCTTTTATATGTAAATCGCTTTTGAACAGAGAATTATTCAAATTAAAATTTTCTGATGTTCCCATATCAAAGGAAAGATTATTGCTGGAAAAATCTAACCTAAAAAGCTGGTGGAAAGGTTCTGACGAAGAAATGTCATTTTTACTATTTAGTGGAAAGGAGAGCAATCGGGCATATTCTTATGCGCAGGAAGAAATTAAAATTTTGACCAAAGAGGGTGATGTAAAGCCAATGTCAGACTGTGTTGATTACCCATTACCACCTGGAGGCATTGAAAAATATTACCTTTGCTATGCAAGTAATCTAAAAGAAAAGACGCTTTGACATGAAAACTGCGATGTTTTTTGGTCAATGCGCTATAAATTTCTTATATTTCGCAGACTTAAAACAAATTAAAACATTTGCAGTGCTGCAACTTTTCAGAACCAACCAAATATTAGCAAGCGTCTTAGGGTTTTCCTTTGCATTTATTTGGCATTCCAGTGTATATATACATATTCCCGTTTGGGAACCCAGTCAGAGCGGCATTTTAATGAACGAAATAAGCCATTTAATTGGTCACTCGGGTATTGGTGCAAGATTTACGGTTTTATTGTTGCTGGCTATACAGGTTGCGCTGGGAAATCAGATAGTAAATAAATATAGATTAGCCGATACATCAACCGTTTTCCCCGGCCTATTTATTATTATGCTTAGTTGTTATTCCCCTTATTTTTTATTTTTATCCACCTTTCATTTTGTTAATACTTTAACAATATTAATACTATATATTCTACTTGGTACTTACAATCAGCCTAAATCTGCTGATCATATTGTCAATGCAGGACTGCTCGCGGGCATTTCCTTTTTATTCTTTCCTCCAACGATGTATCTTATTTTATTCATATTCATTGCATTAAGTATTTTGAGGACTTACAGTATCAAGGAAAGGCTTATGGTCATCTGCGGTTTTGTCATTCCTCCATTTTTAGCTGGTGTCTATTATTACTGGCAAAACAATTTTGATTTATTTTACAAACTTCAGTTTACTCATATATTCAATAAACCCACTTTTCTTGTAACCCCTTTTGAATATTTAAATTTGTTGCTTTACTTTATTTTCATCTGTCTTGTTTTGTTTTTAGTTTTTTCTTACAACAAGATTGCGTACCGAAAAATTATACAATCGAGGAAACGAATAAACATAATGTATTGGATTTTAGGTATTACCTTTGTTGTATTATTTATACTACCTAAGCAAGGTAAAGATGTTTATTTGTTACTTTCCTTACCTTTAGGACTATTAACCTCTTTAGGATTTATATCAATGCAACCTAAATTGGCTGAAATTTTTCATTTTGTATTGATTCTGGGGTTATTAGTTAGCCATTATGTAGGATTATTTTTATAAAATCAACTCATATCTGTATGAAATTTGGCGTTGTTGTTTTTCCTGGTTCTAATTGTGACGAGGACGTTTTTGAAGTTTTTTCCAGCTATCTGGGTATGGAAACCATCAAATTGTGGCATAAGGATGAAGATTTAAAAGGACTTGAGCTAGGGGATTGTATTATACTACCTGGGGGATTTTCATACGGGGATTATTTAAGATCAGGCGCTATTGCCAGATTTTCGCCTATAATGAAGTCCGTTATTTCGTTTGCAGAAAAGGGAGGATTAGTTTGGGGTATATGTAATGGCTTTCAAATATTATGTGAAGCTGGTTTATTGCCAGGCGCCTTACTAAGGAATGAAAATCAGCAATTTATCTGTAAGAATGTTCACATTGTACCTTCAAGCAATCAAAGTGTTATTACTGCCCAATTGACGCCTAATGTGGCATTAAAAATTCCTATTGCCCATGCAGAGGGGCGCTATTTTGCTGATGAAGCTACCTTAGCAGGTTTGAAACAAAACGACCAGATCTTATTTCGCTACTGCGATGCTTCAGGAAATGTAGATGCACCATCCAATCCAAATGGATCTATTGATAATATAGCTGGAATATGTAATCTCAAACGAAATGTGTTTGGCATGATGCCTCACCCGGAACGGGCGGCGAATGATATGGTTGGCAACACAGACGGACTTAAGTTATTTGAATCACTGTTAACGAGTTCCAGGATTTTTTCTTAACCTTTTAGGTTTTAAAAACATTTGTTTCATTTTAATGTATGTAACCGAGGTTACTTTTGCCTAATAATTTGTTTTGTAATTTTGCGTTATGAAACTTACCAATCATTCATTTTTAAATTTATGCGTTCAATGAAACTATCTATATCCTTAGCTTTTGTTTTAGGCTTGATCATTAACTTACATGGACAGATATTCAATCCGGTAAGTTGGAATTACCAATGGAAGAACACAGCTAAAAATGAGTATGAGCTTCAATTTATCGCTCAGATAGATGAAGGCTGGAATATTTATTCCCAATATTTGGAAAGTGATGATGGCCCAATACGGACGAGCATTATCTGGGACAAAGGTTCCCATTACACCCTGGTGGGTAAAGCGATGGAAGAGGGAAACATATACAAGGGTTTCGATGATATTTTCGGAATGAACGTAATAAAGTTATCCGGTAAAATCATTTTCAAACAAAAAATAAAGGTAACCGATCCAACAAAACCAATCACTGGGTATGTAGAATTCATGGCCTGCGATAAAGAGCGATGCCTTCCTCCAGGGGAAGCTAATTTTTCATTTCAGGTAACGGCATCGAAAGAAGAAGCCTCTAATGGTGAGGAAAAAAAAACAACTTCAGAAACTGAGGAGAACGAAACATCGGCCGTTCCGTCTATCCTAGAAACAGATCAAGCGCCCAACCAAGCTGAAAAACCGGGTATTTTCTCTATAAAAAAGCCAGGTGAACCCATAAATGAGTGTTCAACAGATGAAACCACCGTATCAGCTGAAACTGATTCTTATTTCAATATCTTTATTCTCGGCTTTTTAGGAGGATTATTAGCCTTGTTGACTCCCTGTGTCTTCCCTATGATTCCGCTCACGGTAAGTTATTTTACTAAGGGATCAGGAGATAGAAAGAAAGGTATAATCAATGCATTTCTATATGGTTTTTTCATTTTCATGGTTTATGTTTTGCTAAGCATTCCTTTTCATTTAATGGACAGCATACAGCCTGACATACTCAATGACATATCTACGAATGTAGGATTAAACGTGTTCTTTTTTGTTATATTCATCGTATTTGCTATTTCATTTTTTGGCTATTTCGAGTTAGCCCTACCTGAATCATGGACAAATAAAGCAAGTTCAGCCGAAGGCGTTGGAGGTATATTAGGCATATTTTTCATGGCCCTGACCCTGGCTTTAGTATCGTTTTCCTGTACAGGTCCAATATTGGGATCTCTTTTGGCGGGAACCATGTCATCATCATCCGGAGCTATGCAATTAACCGTAGGAATGGGTGGATTTGGATTAGCTTTAGCTTTGCCTTTTGGACTATTCGCAGCATTCCCGGGCCTATTAAACAGGTTACCAAAATCAGGTGGCTGGATGAACAGTGTGAAGGTCGTTTTAGGATTTTTAGAATTAGCCCTTGCCCTCAAATTCCTTTCGAATGCCGACTTGGTAAAACATTGGGGATTGGTGAAAATCGAAATTTTTCTAGGACTTTGGATTATTATTTTTAGTGCCCTCGCTCTTTATTTATTTGGTGTTATCCGTATTGGCCACGAATCAAAAAAGGATAAAAGAAGCCTCACACATAAAATTTTAGGCTTTGCGAGTATATTATTTGTAGCGTATTTAGTGTCAGGTTTTCGATTTGACGAACGGGCCGGAACTTATAAATCTTTAACCGCTTTAAGTGGCATGGCACCACCTACCTGTTACAGTTTGGTATATGATTGTGACTGCCCACATAATTTAAATTGTTTTAAGGATTTAGAAGCTGGCTTAGCTTTTGCAAAATCAGTAAATAAACCCGTAATGATTGATTTCACTGGATATGCATGTGTGAACTGTAGAAAAATGGAAGAACATGTATGGCCTGACCCCACCGTTTATTCTTTACTTAACGACAAATATGTTATTATTTCCTTATATGTTGACGATAAAACCTTATTACCTGAGGATGAGCAAATAACGGTAACACAAGCGAGTGGAAGCACCAGGAAATTGAGGACTGTTGGAAACAAATGGTCTAATCTTCAAACCAGTTATTTCAACACAAATAGTCAGCCTTACTATGCTTTACTTTCTCCATCGGGAGAGCTGTTAAATAAACCTGCGGCATACACGCCAGATGTTGAAACCTACGCAAACTTTTTACGCTGTGGCTTAGACGCGTTCAGCAAGGTACAAAACAAGAAACAGGAATAAAAAAATTCAACTAAAGCTGAGGAGAATCTGGTTTTTTTCAACGGATTCTCCCGGCTTTACGAGTATTTCAGAAACAATACCAATTACTGGAGATTTCAATAAATTCTCCATTTTCATAGCCTCCAGAATAAACAGGGAATCACCTGAATCCACCTGATCACCCACATTGACATTAACTTGTCTGACCAATCCGGGCATTGGTGCTCTTAATTCTTTTAATTGATTTGATTTTTTAGATTTCAGATTCATTTTTAATATCTGCTGGTCCACAGCATCTGATATTTGAACCTGGTAGGCGCGTCCATCTATTTGAATTTGGTACTTTTTTAGCTCATGGTTTACCTCCTTTACCGATACTAACTTTGACTTATTATTGTCCAGAATAATTTGATTATTTACATCGGAATCATTTAGCGTAATATTATCCGCATCCATGAGTTGAAATGAGTATTGACTGGCATTAACGTCTAATAAAAAAGGCAATGTATTATCCATAAATAAAATATTAATGATTATTCAACTTCGTCAAAGTATAGGTTTCAAATATAGTAAAAACGACGTAGATAAGAAGGAACAAAATAATTTCGGGTTTTTCGAGAGGTTGTAATAAAAGATGTACTAAGAGGAGAACTAATATAGCGCCGCCAATTTTGATCCCACTTCCCCCCATAACGATTCTAATAAAGGCATTTCCGGCAGATCGGGAAAGATTTTTAAAAGCTGACAGATAAATAACCACAGAAAACAAGGAGAAGTATATATTAGCCACCCAACCGACGTTCGAGTTGGGCAAATAATGTTTTGAAAAGAAGATGATAAGTGAACAGACAGCAAGTTCAGTAACCAAAAACAGTGCAAAAAAGGAAGAAATAGCATCACGGTAATGGCGTATCATAATCTATTTACCTTTTTTGGACGTAACAAAGTCTTTTAGGGACAGATAGAGTGATGCGAAGGTACCGAACAGAACAAAAATGAGGGTAAACAAAGGGAAAGAAAGAATCAAGACCTTATCCAGATATTGCCCTAAGAGCACGGAGAGTAGAATAACAGCACCCATTTGAAAAGCCATTCCGGCATATTTCATAAAATGGGTACTTGATATTCTTTTCATTATAAAGTCAGGGGGAGACTATTTATTTTTCATGACGCAGGAACCGTTAAAAGAAGCACCCGCCTGAACGATTAATTTTTGGGTAATAATATCGCCGGTAACCACCGCATTTTCTCTAATATTCAGCACATCAGCAACGGTTAATTTACCTTTATATTTACCTTCGATGTGCGCGCTGGCACAACTGACATCGCCTTCAATAATGCCACTTGGGCCGATAATTACTTTAGAATCACAGGTTAAATTCCCGAAAATCGAACCATCTACCCGAATATCGCTGGCAGAACTAACATTTCCATCAATTACGGTCCCCACTGCGAGCGTATTAAAGGCATTCGGAGAAGGGATAGCGGATATGTTAGATTTTTCTTCTGTTTTGTTTTTTGATGAGAACACGATGGGTAGATTTTAGAGATTAGAAATCGGGACAATAAACTGATTTTTTAGTATTTCCGAGTATTTTATACTGCAGACTAAATTCAAAGGCACCTTGGCCATTTGAAGCAGCTCTTAGTGGCGAGACGTTAACATCATAACTGAAACCAAGACTCATATCATTGAAATCGAAACGGGCGGAGAGAATAGCTGCATCAACGAGTACACCTCCTGGCGTTGCGGCAACGTTACCTGTTGTTCCATTATCTTTGGAAGATATACGAGCCCAGACACCTAATTGAAAAGCCTGATATTCCCCGGGATTATCATTTAGGGTAAAACGAAAACTGTTACCACCATTCACTTGAAAAGCTGGGCCTTGTTTCATATAGATGATACCTGGAAGGACACCTAAGTTTTGAGCAACGGGAAATTCTCCTCCTGCATGAACTGTAATTCTGGTAAAAATCAAATCTGTATTTCTAACATTAACACCTGCAACATTGGTGCTTGAAAACGCCTGATTTGGTCTATTTAAATGATGGTAAGCTCCACCAATGTAATAATTTGTATTTTTATTTAGCACATTAAACCAAAGGAGACCAGCGGCCATGTCAGCGAATATAAAATTATCTATATTGAAACCAGTTTCATTAGAACTTATAGTCGGATCAAAACCACCTGAACCATTGTGCTGGGTTCCCCAACGGAGATTCAAGAAATCTATACTTCGCTGAGCAGCTCCACCTTCTGCACCGACTACCACATAGCTTGCTTTATCGCGATAGCCCCCAATTTTTTTACTATAGGAAAAGGATAACTTACCTGTTTGGGTAGCGAAGCCGGCATCGCCCGCCTTATCTCCCCAAACGGTGCCACCTACACCAAAGAAATCATTTCGTCCAACAGCAAATCGCTGATCATAGGAAACGGAATAGGTACGAAACGATTTATCTCTTAAAACACTGGCCCATTGATTTCTATAATTTCCTGTAAGTCGAACATTGCCGTTCATGACACCGGTCATGGCAGGATTCAAATTCAGAGGTGACATATAGAACTGGGAGAAGTGAATATCCTGACTATCCAGGTTAAACACAACAAAGCACAACACAACTGCAACCACTCCACGGATATATCTCTGTACCCCAGAGTTTGCTGAATTTATGGCCATTAACATATTTTTAAAGATTGATAATTCTTAGGCAGTGCTAAGTTAAAAAAAGTAATGATTTAACGAAAGGCCCAAGGTCAATATTGCCTATTTAATTCATAGAAAATGGTAAAAAACGAAAAAAAGTTCTGATACAACTTGATATCAGAACTTTTTTATTCATTCTAAAAAACTAAAATACTATTTAGCTAAACCGTTTACGAAACGAGTTAACTTACCTTTCAGGTTTGCCGCTTTATTTTTGTGCCAGGTATTTGATTTTGATAATTTATCAATCATCTGCACTACTTTGCCTAGGAAAGAACCAGCTTCCGCTGATTCGGACATGTGACGAAGCTTCTTTATAGCAGAACGAGCGGACTTCTTATAGTACCTGTTTTGTAAACGGCGCTTAGCATTTTGACGTATGCGTTTTGCAGCAGATTTATGATTTGCCATGGCTATATTTTTTTAACATTTTAATCGAAGGGCAAAAGTAAACAAAACACTTAATAAATCCAAATAATTAAAATAATAACCCTAAAAAAGTTTAGGCAAAAGAAAAATAATCCCCAATTATATATGCTTGAAAAGTTGATATTTGACTAAAAGAACCTTTTATTTGCATGATGATTAAAAACGTTTAAAGTGCGAATATAAAATGAGTGATTTTTCATTTATAAGCAATGCCCACCCAGCATACATTGAATCGATGTATGTACGATTTTTAGAAAATCCTACATCGATAGATCCAGAATGGTATCATTTTTTCAAAGGTTTTGAATTTGCAGAATCTTCAACCATAGAAAAAAGGTCTCCCGGAACGAATTTTTCAACTAAAGAGTTTCAGGTAGTTGCGTTAATTAATGCTTACAGATCTCGTGGACATCTTCTTTCCACGACCAATCCCATTAAGCAGCGGAGAGATCGTCATCCAAAATTACATATTGAGGATTTCAATCTAACAGAAAGCGATCTTTCTACTTCCTTTGCAGCGGGAACAGAATGTGGTTTACCTGCACAGGCTACTTTATCGGAAATTATTTCGCACCTGAATAGAATTTACTGCGGCAACATTGGTTTTGAGTTCCAGCATATTCAGAACCGGGACAAACGTAGATGGTTAAGGGAAAAAATTGAAAATCACCGTCCTGAACACCAATATGGATTATCCATTGAAAAAAAGAAAAGAATATTAGAAAAATTAAATGGCGCCGTCATTTTTGAAAAGTTTCTTCACACCAAATATATCGGACAAAAACGATTTTCCTTAGAGGGAGGAGAAGCTACAATTGCTGCTTTAGATGCCATCATTAACTATGCAGGCTCCCACGGCACCAAGGAGGTCATCATGGGTATGGCACATAGAGGAAGATTAAATGTACTTGCCAATATTTTAGGTAAGACTTACACACATATTTTCAATGAATTTGAGGGTATTGCTATACCTGATCAAAGTTTTGGTGATGGCGACGTAAAATATCATTTGGGCTATTCCTCTCAGGTAATAACACCTGATGGCATTAACGTTCATCTTGAATTAGCACCTAATCCATCGCATTTAGAATCGGTAAACCCTGTAGTAGAGGGTTTTGCAAGAGCAAAGGCCAACGTACTTTACAAAGAAGATTACGATTGTATATTGCCATTATTGATACATGGCGATGCCGCTGTTGCCGGACAAGGCGTTGTTTATGAAACCGTTCAAATGAGTAAACTTCCCGGTTATTACACGGGAGGAACTTTACATTTCGTAATAAATAACCAAGTTGGATTTACCACTGACTGGGAAGAGGCACGCTCTTCCACTTATTGTACAGCAGCTGCCAATGCCATAGGTGCCCCGGTATTTCACGTAAATGGTGATGATCCCGAAGCTATTGTATTTGCAGCTGAACTAGCCACGGAATATCGGCAGACTTTCCATGAAGATGTTTTTATAGACATGGTTTGTTATCGCCGACACGGGCACAATGAAGGGGACGACCCGAAATTTACCCAACCCGACATGTATTCCATCATAAATAATCATCCAAATCCCCGGGAAATTTATTTAAAGAGATTGGTAGAAAGAGGAGAACTCGAGAAAAAGATTGCCGATGAATTAGAAGCAGACTTTTGGAATATGTTGCAAGAAAGGCTCAATGAGGTAAAAGAACACAATCTGCCTTATATTATGCAAGAGCCTGAGCAAGCGTGGAAGGAAATGATTCGCTCAACGTATGCTAATTTTGAAAATACTCCAGTAACTGGTCTTGATAAAAGCGTTCTCCAGGATCTTTTGGACAAAATGCATGAAATTCCCTCTTCCTTCAAGCCGCTACCAAAAATGAAGCGTCTGATTGAGGATAAAATCAAGTTGGTTGAAGCGGATAAATTGGACTGGTCTATTGGTGAATTACTTGCTTATGGCTCGATTCTTAATGAAGGAAAAGATGTTAGAATGAGTGGGCAGGATGTGAAAAGGGGTACTTTTTCCCATAGACACGCCGTTCTTTTTGACTCCGAGACGAATGCTCAATATAACAGACTTAGTAAGTTATCGAACGAACAGGGCACTTTCAGAATTTTCAATTCCTTACTATCAGAATTTGCTGTTTTAGGCTTTGAATATGGTTTTTCCCTCGCAACGCCTCACGCATTAAACATCTGGGAAGCACAATTTGGTGATTTTTATAATGGTGCACAAACTATTATTGATCAATATATTATGTCTGCCGAAAGTAAATGGAACAGACAAAGTGGACTCGTACTTTTGTTACCTCATGGTTATGAAGGACAAGGTCCTGAGCATTCCAGTGCCAGATTGGAGCGTTTTCTTCAAAACTGTGCCGAGATGAATTGGATTATTGCCAATGTAACTCAACCTGCCAATTTTTTCCATTTACTTAGAAGACAATTAGCCTTTCCTTTCCGTAAGCCTTTAGTGGTTATGTCGCCTAAATCGATGCTAAGACATCCTGAATGCGTCTCTCCACTCAAAGATTTTGTAGGAGCAACAAAGTTCAAAGAATTGATTGATGACCCCGAAATCTCCACAAAAAATGGTAAAAAGGTATTTAGGGTATTATTTTGTTCTGGAAAAATTTACTACGATTTAGC
>JANQZX010000095.1:19303-35831 GCA_030728245.1 Saprospiraceae bacterium
TTTATTCTTCAGAGGCAAATAATTGGCTGGATATATGATCAGCCCACATTTTTCCCTGCGTTGTTAAGAAATATTTGCCCTCTGATTCAAAAATCATATCGGGTATAAATTCTTTAACTTCCTCTAAAAAGGTAGATTTGAATGGCTCGGACATATCATTGGGATTAACTCCCCAATGTGTTCTGAGCCTTGTCAGTATATATTCGTTAAATTTTTGTGTTTCAGACAATATTTCTATTTCCTTTGGAGGCAAAATTCCTGCATTTAATGCCTCTGTATATTTTTTATTATTTGCCAGATTCCAATATCTGGAACTTCCATTATACGAATGTGCTGAAGGTCCAAATCCCATATAGTGACGGCCTAACCAATAGGAACTGTTATGGTTTGCTTCCTTACCTGGCAATGCAAAGTTTGAAATTTCGTAATGTTGATATCCTTTTTCTGTTAATGTTTTAATTAATAAATCAAACTGTCTATTGGCCTGTTCTTCCTGAACGGGAGGAGAGGTCCCTTTTTTCACAAAATGAGCGAGCGCAGTCTCGTCTTCAACAGTCAGACAATAAGCAGAAATATGCGGTATTTTTCGATCTGTCAATGCAAGAATATCACTCATCCATTGATCGTCCGAAACGCCAGGCACACCATAAATGAGGTCAGCCGTCATATTATCGAAACCAGCTTCTTCAATCAAACGCAAAGCATTTAAAGCATCCTGATTATTATGCGCCCTATTCATCCAGGTAAGCGCATGCGGTTGAAAAGACTGAATACCCAGACTAATTCTATTAATAGATAAATTTCTCCACACCTGTAACAAACTGGTATTTATATCATCTGGATTAGCTTCCAGAGTAATTTCTGCCGAGGGAGAAATATCAAAATTAGTATTCAGGTGGTAAAATATTTCCTCTAACTCAGATTTATTCAATAAGGAAGGCGTTCCACCACCGAAATAAATGGATGCTACAGGTTGATTTTGAAATTCGTCTTTCCTTAAACTTATTTCTTTCAGAAGGGCCTTAACAAAGATTGATTTCCCAGACTGATTGGTTGAAAAATGAAAATTACAATAATGGCAAGCCTGTTTGCAAAAAGGGACATGAATATAAATGGCTATCATTCAGTTATTTTAAAATTCCAACCTAAAGGAATTATAGTTAAGCCATTTCAGCTTTCAATTGTTCTTTCAAAAAATCTTCACCAAAGGTTAACCTTGCTGCCATTTTGGATCCAGGAGCGATTACCCTCCAGAAAGGCGTAATTTCCGAGATGTTTTTACCCAATTTATATTGTTCGAAAGCAGCTTCTGCAGCCATTCTAACGAAGATTGCGGTGCTTAACGGACAAGAATTATCGGCATGAAAATCGGATGCAAGGTCTTTTCGCAACGTTTTCATATCCACAAGATGTCCTTTGGGCACCTGTTTTATATAATCGTCCACCAATTTAGGTGTAGCGACCAACATCAGGCTATCAGCGGGAATATCAGAAAACGATTCCTGAAGTTTCACCACTTTGGGCTCCTTCTTCACATTGAGCTTTTCGGTCCATGATTTTGGCATAATGAGTTATGATTTAAAAGTTAGCGAATACGTGTAAGGGTACTATATTTTTCTTCAATTTTTCCAAATGGAAATCTATCTTTAACCAATTTCCATTTCTGAAAAATCTCCTTATTACAGAGTTGTCCGATAGAACCCTCATGGACATGAGAAATTTTATTCCCTGGCACAAACTCATTTTTTTCCACCATTTCACCCACCTGTTTATAGGCATCTCTAAATGGCACCCCCTCTAAAACGAGCTCGTTAACTTTTTCAACCGTAAACAGATAAGCATATTTAGGGTCATCCAGTAGGTTATCGTGAATTTTCAACTGTGGCAAAACAAAAGCGATCATTTCCAGGCATTCCTTCATACTATGAATGGCTGGAAAAATAACCTCCTTTAATAATTGAAAATCTCTGTGATAGCCTGCGGGAAGATTATTTATTAACATACTAACTTGCCCTGGGAGCGCCTGTAAAAGATTACATTTACCTCTTAACAATTCAAATACGTCTGGATTTTTTTTGTGCGGCATGATACTTGAGCCAGTGGTATATTCTTTTGGTAGGGTGAGAAAATGATAATTCTGACTGGAATAAAGCACGACATCCATTGAAAATTTACCTAAGGTAGTGGCTAGAGAAGCCAAAGCAAAGGCGATAAACAATTCCGATTTTCCTCTACCCATCTGGGCATGAATCACATTATAGCTGAGGTCTTCAAAACCCAGCAATTCCGTTGTCATTTTTCTATTCAGTGGAAAGGAAGAACCATAACCTGCGGCAGAACCTAATGGATTATGGTTTACGATATTAAAAACACTTTCCAGCAGCGACAAATCTTCAGTTAACGATTCAGCATAAGCACCAAACCAAAGACCAAAAGAAGATACCATAGCTACCTGAAAATGGGTATAACCAGGCATCAGAACATCCTTATGTTGTTCGCTTTGCTCTTGAAATCCATGAAAAACGAGTTCCATGAGTCGCACTATTTCTTGTAATTCAGCGCGAAAGAAAAGTCTTAAATCCACCAGCACCTGATCGTTCCTTGATCTGCCACTGTGTATTTTTTTTCCAATATCGCCCAAAGATTTAGTAAGCAACAGCTCAATTTGAGAATGGACATCCTCTACGTCGTCATCCATTTTGAAGAGCCCCTTCTCAATGTCCTGATAAATATTTTTCAAGGACGCGGAGAGTACCTCCAATTCATTTTTTGAAATCAGCTGAATTGATTCCAGCATCTGGATATGAGCTAAAGAGCCAAGAACGTCATATTTTGCCAAAAGAAGATCCATTTCTCTATCCTTTCCTACGGTAAAGGCATCAATTTGCGGTTTAACCAAGAAGTCTTTTTCCCAAAGTTTCATCCTTCAGTTTTTAGGTATATGAATGCCGGTAATGATGGCATGATAAAGAGAGAGGCCATTCTCTATTTCTTTTATTTTAATAAACTCATCGGCCGTATGAGATCGGGCTGAATCACCTACGCCTAGTTTTAAAGACGGGAAAGGCATCAAAGCCTGGTCGGAAAGGGTTGGTGATCCAAATGGAATCAAGTTTAAATGAAGCCCAGAAAGAACCAGGGGATGATCTAAGGAAATACCCGACGATTTGAGTCTGAAGGAACGTGCCTTCAAATCTGCTTTCACCAGTGGTTTGAGTATTTCAAATACCTCCTCATTAGTATAAAGTTCGTTCGTTCGAATATCTATAACAAATGAACATTTGTCAGGCACCACATTATGTTGCGTACCTGCATTTATCTGGGTAACAGACATTTTAACTGGCCCCAAAAAATCAGAAATTTTCGGGAAGGCGAAAGAACGAATACCTTCAATATCCTTCATCGCTTCATAGATGGCATTGACCCCTTCATTTCTTGCTGCATGTCCAGAGATTCCTTTTGACACTGCATCGACCACCATGAGACCTTTTTCAGCCACCGCCAACTGCATGGTAGTGGGTTCCCCTACGATGGCCATGTCTATAGGAGGTAAAAGGGGTAAAATAGAGGCAATACCCCCACTTCCTGAAATTTCTTCTTCCGCCGTAGCGGCAAAAACGAGATTAACTTCTAAATGCTCTGAAGTCCTCAACTGAAGGAAAGTGCAAAGCAGACATACCAATGAAGCGCCTGCATCATTACTACCTAATCCAAAAATAGTATCATCAACCCACGTTGCTTCAAAGGGAGAAAAAGTCCAACCGGAAACAGGCTTAACCGTATCATGATGAGAATTGAGTAAGAGCGTTGGTTTATTTGGGTCCCAAACTGATGAAAGAGCCCAAACATTATTCCCAGAACGAAATGGCTTAGCTCCCTGATTTTCAAGGCAATCAAAAAACCATTGAGCGGTATGATCTTCTTCTTTTGAAAAAGAAGGAATTTGAATGATTTCAGACAACCATTTTACAGCATTTTCAAGCAATTCAGCCTTGGAGCAATTCATTATTAACAAATATGAGTACCGCCATTGGTAAGAAAAGAATCAGGACCACAAATAACGACTTTTTTCACACCATTTTCAATGGCATTGAAGGCATTTTCCAATTTTGGAATCATCCCAGCATGAAAATAACCTTTTTCCCGTCCCTCGATAAAAGCGGAACGATTAAGAGAGGGGATTACGGTATTAGGGTTAGAAACATCTTCAAGGACGCCAGGTAATTCCAGGCAATAAGTGAGGTTTACCGAATAGATATTGGAAAGAGCGGTAGCCAGGGTAGAAGCAATGGTATCGGCGTTAGTATTTAGCAATTGCCCCTGTCCATCGTGGGTAACGGCGCAAAAGACCAGGGTCAAATCAATATTCATGAAATGGGATAAGGTTTGAATATTTACCATTACCGGATCCCCTACCCAACCAAAATCTACCTCTTTTACGGGTCGCTTTACCGAAAGAATGGCATTGGCATCTGCCCCGGATAATCCGAGCGCGGACAGACCTATAGAATGACAATGCGCCACTATTATTTTATTATACCATCCAGCATACGTCATCACGGCAATTTCCAGGGAATCGGTATCAGTAATTCGTCTTCCTTCAACAAAAATGGAGGGAATACCCAATTTTTCAGCAAGAACGGTTGCTTTTTTGCCTCCTCCATGAACGATTATTTTTCTACCCTCTTTTTTTGAAAATGCGCTTAAAACCGAGGCCAGGACAAGGTCATTGCTTAATACATTACCACCTATTTTAAGAATATGGAGCATTTCCTTCATTCGGCAAGAGGTTTAACCTTTTAATAAATCGTATAAGACGGCTTGTGCAGCCCAGGTTCTATTATTTGCCTGAGCGATAACGATGGAATCGGGACTATCAATTACTTCATCGGCGACGATAACATTTCTTCTAACGGGAAGGCAGTGCATAAATTTTGCTTTAGAAGTGAGCGCCATTTTTTCAGCAGTGATGGTCCAGGAAGGATCTTTTGAGAGAATAGCGCCATAATTTTCAAAAGAGGACCAGTTTTTTGCATAAATAAAATCGGCACCATCGAAAGCCTCATTTTGATTGGTCGTCACATAGGTATCGCCTATAAAATCGGTTGAAAGATGATACCCTTCAGGATGAGTGACGACTAAATCGACGTTTGCGCGTCTCATCCATTCCACAAAAGAATTAGGAACAGCCTGCGGCAAAGCGCGGGGATGAGGAGCCCAGGAAAGGACTACCTTAGGCCTGTCCTTTTGTTTAAATTCCTCTATCGTTAGCAAATCAGCGAACGATTGAAGAGGATGACGGGTAGCAGATTCCAAACTAACTACAGGAACCGATGCATATTTTACAAAGGCAGAAATCACTTCCTCCTGATAATCTTTATCGCGTTGAACTAAGGAAGGAAAACTGCGAATGCCAATAATAGATGCGTACTGACTGACGACAGCAGCGGCCTCTTTTACATGTTCTGCACTATTTCCGTCCATAATGGCACCTTCCTCGAACTCAATTTTCCAACCATTGTCGGCATTCATGCTAATCACCTGCATGCCAAGATTCAGACCTGCCTTTTCTGTACTAAGGCGGGTTCTCAAACTGGGATTAAAAAAAAGGAGGACCAGTGTTTTATTAACTCCGAACTGTCTATAATTTTCAGGTGATCCCTTTATATCTTTTGCCAGAGCCAATAATCGATTAATTTCGTTTACCTCTGGAGCGGCTATAAATGACTTCATACGGGAACAGATTGAGGGGCAGAATACAGAACAGACTTAAATCCGTCTAATAATTGATCTATTTCATTCTCGCCAACAGACAAAGAAGGAAGAAGTCGTATGGTATTCGGGTCAGAGGAGGAGCCTGTAAAAATATGATTTTCCATCAGTAATTTCTTTCTAAGGGCGGCGGTATTATAATCGAATTCGATACCGATCATGAGACCCTCACCACGCACCTCAACAACACCGGGCAGGGCACTATTTTTCAATTCGTTTATTAATAACTGGCCTGAAGCTGCGGCATTTTCCATCAATTGTTCATCGCGAATAACTTCCAGAACGGCAATCCCAGCAGCGCAAGCCAGGTGACTTCCGCCAAAGGTAGTGCCTAAAAGGCCATGTTTTGCTTTAAAACGGGGGTGTAACAATATACCTCCGATAGGAAAACCATTTCCCATTCCTTTTGCCATACTAATTATATCGGGTTGAATACCCGATTTTTGAAAAGCAAAGAAAGAACCACTTCTACCATAGCCCGATTGTATTTCATCGAGAATCAGTATTGTATTTGAAGCTTGACAAAGGGACGATATTTTTTGTAAGAAAGCTACCTCAGGAATGTGAATACCTCCAATTCCTTGAATGCCCTCGATGATAACGGCAGCGATATCATTATCTAAAAAGGCATTATCGAGCGCATCAAAATCATTTAACGGCAGATAAACCACCTCAAAAGTACTATTTATAGGTGCCTGGATACCTTTACTGTCTGTTACATTAACGGCAGCCGACGTTCTGCCATGGAAAGCCTTTTTAAAAGCGATGATTTTTTTTCTTCCATTTTCGAAAGAGGCCATTTTAAGGGCATTCTCATTCGCCTCAGCGCCAGAATTACATAGAAATAGATGATAATCTTGGCAGCCACTTATTTCGCCTAAAAGCTCAGCCAACTCATTTTGCAAAGGATTTAGTATAGAATTCGAATAAAAAGCTATAGCATTGAGTTGTTCTGCAATTTTCGAAATATAATGCGGATGGGAATGACCGATAGAAATAACGGCATGACCACCATAAAAATCGAGATATTTGGTTCCTTTTTCATCCCAAACATAAGATCCAAGACCTTTTACCGGGCAAATATCATAGAGAGGATAAACATCGAATAATTTCATATCTTAAAATTAAAAGATTTAAAAGGCGGTAGATTTAAGATTCAGGCCTTCATATTCAGGGTAGCCAAACATGAGATTCATATTTTGCACTGCCTGACCTGAGGCACCTTTGAGTAAATTATCAAGAACGGAGATAATATGAACACATTTACCTTGTTTTTTTACCTGGACGACACAATTATTGGTGTTAACGACCATTTTCAGGTGAGGATTAAGGTCCGTAACTTTTGTAAAAAGATGATTTTTATAAAAGGTGGAAAACAGATTATCCAAATCTGATTGCGATATATCCGATTCAAAATAAATCGAGGCGAGTATACCTCTGGTAAAATCACCTCTCATTGGAATAAAGTGAAGATCCTGATTAAAATCGGGTTGTAATTGCTTGAGGCTTCTTACTATTTCTGGAATATGTTGATGATCGAAGGCTTTATAAACAGAAATATTTGAAGAACGCCAACTAAAGTGAGTGGTATCACTTAGCGCCTGACCGGCACCAGTAGAGCCAGTAATGGCATGAATATGTATGGAACTATTCAGGAGCTGATTTTCGGCAAAAGGCAATAAAGCGAGTTGAATAGCCGAGGCAAAGCAACCGGGATTAGCGATTCTATCTGCCTTTTTAATAGGTTCATGATTCAGCTCAGGCAAACCATAAATAAAAGACTCATCCAGTCTGAAATCATTTCCCAGATCGATACATTTTACGCCACTTGGAATCACATTTTCTTGCATGAAAATAGACGATTTGCCATGCCCCATACATAAGAAAATGACATCAGCCAATAAAGGGGGATTGGCCAAAAAGTATAGATCTTTCAGTTGAAAGAGATCATCATGGACTGCGGCGACCGATTTACCTGCCTGGGAATTACTTTGAACGAACGTAATATTTACTTTTGGGTGAAAGGAAAGCAATCGCAAGAGTTCACCACCGGTATATCCTCCCCCACCTATAATTCCAACGTTAATCATAGTTTAAGAAGGCTTTTGTTGTTTTGAGAGCACCTCGAAAAAAATCCTCGATTGATTTCCGGCAATTTTGGTAAAGCCCTTTACATCTTCGCCAGACCAACCTTTATTCATTTCGCCATAGTGTCCAAACTCAGGATTCATCAGATCAAAATCAGAATGAATGCCTTCAAGAACGAAGCGATAAGGGTAAAGAGTAAGGGTTACGGTACCGGAAACATGTGATTGTGTGTCTTCGAGGAAGTTTTCAATATTTCTCATTACGGGATCTAAGAACTGACCTTCATGAAGGAGCATACCGTACCAATTTGCCAATTGTTCCTTCCAATATTGCTGCCATTTGGTGAGCGTATGTTTTTCCAATAGATGATGACTTTTCAAAATGATAAGCGGAGCGGCGGCTTCAAAGCCAACACGACCTTTTATACCAATGATGGTATCACCGACGTGAATATCCCTTCCGATAGCAAAAGGTTCTGCGATGGTTTGCAAGGCATGGATTGCTTCGAGAGAAGTGTCAAAAACTTTACTATCGACGCCAACCAATTCACCTTTAGCAAATTGCAAGGATACAGAAACAGGACTGGAAGCGATTAGCGGAGAGGGATAAGCCTCCTCAGGTAATCCTTTATGAGAGGTTAGGGTTTCCACCCCACCGACACTGGTACCCCAGAGACCTTTATTAACGGAATATTTGGCCTTTTCCCAATTCCAATTAAAACCCCAGGAAATTAATTTATCTATTTCAGTTTGTCTTGCCAATTTCATATCCCTAATGGGCGTAATGATTTCAAGATCATGACCCAAAATTTGAAAGGCTATATCAAAGCGCACCTGATCATTTCCGGCTCCTGTTGAACCATGAGCAACTGCCTGAGCGTTTATTTCAGTGGCATATTTAGCTGTTTCGATGGCTTGAAACATTCTTTCAGCACTTACTGACAGCGGATAAGTATTATTTCTCAATACATTTCCATAAATTAGATATCGAATACATTGAGTATAAAAATCCTGCTGAGCATCAACTATTTTAAACGAAGCTGCCCCCAACTGAAAAGCTCTTTCTTCCAAGCGAGATACATCTTCTGGCGTAAATCCGCCGGTATTGACTGTAATGGCATGTACCTCACAATTATTTTCTCTTGTTAGCCATGGAATACAAAAAGAAGTATCCAAACCACCACTGTAGGCTAAAACGACCTTTTTTTTACTCATTTATTTTCGACGATTAGATGTGTTAAATTGAGCGTCATTTGCTCTTCTTCCACCTTTGAGGGCGCTAACATAGCGGTACACAAGCACATTTTCCTCTCATTTCTTTCCAGAATATCATAATTTGGACAACTTTTACATCCAGCCCAAAATGCATCATCCTGAGTAAGTTCGGAAAAAGTAACGGGTTTGTAGCCCAATTCCGTATTAATTTTCATTACAGCCAGGCTCGTTGTGATACCAAAAACTTTAGCTTCAGGATATTTATCTCTGGCAAGATTAAAAACTTTACGTTTGATTTCTCTGGCAAGTCCCGATTTACGATAATCCGGATGGACTACAAGTCCTGAATTAACGACATACCGATTATGACTCCAAACCTCCACGTAACAAAAACCTACCAGCACATCGCCATCAAAAGCAACCACTGCATTTCCCGCTTCCATTTTGGCGCGAATATACTCTGGTTTACGAGCCGCGATACCTGTTCCTCTTGCTTTTGCTGATTCCGCTATTAGGAGGCAAACATTTTCAGCATATTGCACATGTTCTGCCGACGACACTAAAACCTTTAAATCCATGTCAGGAGATTAAGTTTTAAAAAAAATAGTATTTATACCTTGGTTAGGGAATGGACAGAAATACACTGCCTGGGGGTGGAAGTTAATATAATACGCCCTTAGGGGCGCGGCAATCTGCGGACGCGACATGTAAAAATAACCTGAACTTCCTTTATTTTTTTCATAATGTTTGCAAATATAATAAAGGCAAACGAAAAATTCAAGTATTAAGTTTCCATTAACAGAAATATAACTACCACTATACGGAAATACCTTAATTTTCTCCCAACTTCTTCATTCTTATTCCATAAAAAACCAGGTATGCATAAGCGATGGCTGGAATAAGGAAAGAATACTTTACTCCAACACTGGGAATATCAGCAAATAAGCCTTGTAATGGTGGAATAATGGCTCCTCCTGCAATCATCATTATCAAAACAGAAGAACCGACACTGGTATAAGCGCCTAATTTTTCAATAGCCAGAGTGAAAATATTTGACCACATGATGGAATTAAAAAGACCGATACCTAAAATAGACCAAAGAGCTACTTGACCTTGTGTATTCATGGTTACGACCAATAGAATAATATTCATGAGAGCAAAGACAGAAAGTAATCGGGATGGAATGCCTTTTCCAAATTGAAAAGCAACAAAATTAAGAACCATGACGGCTAAAAAGCCAAAGGAAAGCATTGGGTCAGCCCCGTAAGAAGTTGAGGCAATCCAAGAGACACCGAAAGCAATCAGTGGAAAAAGGATCATAAGACCCAATTTATTTTTATCTCCTTGTTTAGATAGAGAAACAGCGCCCATAAATCGACCCACCATGGCACCGCCCCAATAAAATGCGACATAGGAACCAGCGGTTTTCATTTCTAAATTGAGTAAACTATCTTGCTTAAGGTATTCAACCATAAAACTTCCCACTGCTATTTCTGAACCAACATAGCAGAAAATAGCTATAGCACCCAGATAAAGCTGAGGATATTGCCATAAACTAAAGCCAAGACTATGATTGGTTTCCTCTGTCTGAATGGCAGGTAAGGAAAGCCTGCTAAAAATAAAGGCGATAATAAATAGAATGATAGACATGACAAGGTAAGGCAAACGAACGGTGGACACATCTACTTTATCAGTATTTTGCAAGATAAGTAATGCCCCTAATAATGGCGCTATAGTGTGTCCAAGGGAATTAAAACCCTGTGCTAAATTTAGACGGCTAGCCGCAGTATTTTCAGGTCCGAGTACGGCAACATAAGGATTAGCAGCCACTTGCAAAATAGTTATGCCACTTGCTAAGATGAATAATCCAAGTAAAAATACACTATATTCCTGGACGATTGAAGCCGGGTAAAAGGTAAGACAACCAAAGCCCATTAAAGTTAATCCTAATACAATACCACCCTTATATCCCATTTTTTTTATCAGATAACCCGCGGGAATACTCATTAAAAAATAGGCGCCAAAAAAGAAAAACTGAATAAGCTGAGCTTGCCAATGCTTTAAATCAAATACCGCTTTTAAATGCGGCACTAAAATATCATTTAAGGAGGTTAACAAACCCCAAAGAAAAAATAAAACAGTGAGTATGATAAATGAGAATTTGGCAGAAGAAGGCGTTGTTTGCATAGTAACGTTGTTGAAAACTAAAAATGGTTTATTGAATGGGAAAGTAAGACATTTTTTTGAAAAATAAATTAGATTTTAGAACAAAAATATTATTCTCTTGGAACATGGGATAAATCTACCTACTTTTCGCCTATCAAATTTTTATTCAAAACAAAGAATACCATGTATTTTCTCTTCAAATCATTACATATTGTCGGATTCGTTTCATGGTTTGCCGGTCTGTTTTATTTAGTTAGAATTTTTGTCTATCAGGTTGAATCCTGGGAAAAAAGCGAACCCGACAGAAGCATATTAAGTCATCAATTTGATCTGATGGCTCACAGGGTATATACTATTATTTGTAAGCCAGCTATGTATATCACCTGGACTTTTGGTTTAGGAATGCTTTGGCTGAATGGTTTAGCATGGTTATCTGCCAACAGCTGGATGTTTATCAAGTTAATTTTCCTGGTTGGTCTTACATTTTACCATTTTTGGTGTGGAGCATTAATACCAAAACTGGAGAAACGCACCCTGGGTATCAGCTCCTTTCAATTTAGAATGTTAAATGAGGTTCCAACCGTATTTTTAGTAGCTATTTCATTATTAGCCGTTTATAAAAACAGTCTTGATTTCTTAATGGCATTGGGAGGAATAATCCTTTTTGGCATAACCCTATTTGTGGCAACGAAAGCCTATAAGAGAGCGCGGGATAGAGGTAGAGCGAGGTAAATAGGTTCCAGAAAGTTAAAAAATACCATTCAGACCTAAACCCCAGTAATTTCCTCTGAGAATGGCACCTAAACCATTTTGTCTAAAGAACAGATTTTGCGAAAAGCCCTGTGAAGCGTCGCCCATATTGCCGTTATTCCAAGTGTGGTGAAGAGCTAATTTGAACTTATTCTGATTGAAGTATAGATTTACCCCGAGATTAATATTTTCATCGGTTCCTGCACTCATGGCAAGGGAATTAGCGAGGATCTGATCTTCCCGTTTTAGACCACCCTGATACCGGACATACATAAAAGTAGGTTCTAAGTATAAGCCCAGGACAGTTAAATTATTACTACATCTAATGTGTCCCGCTCCATCGTTATATTTATTTACATTGTTGAGGGTTGACCTTTGCATAAAATTCCATTCAGCATCTAAATTAAAGCTTCCCCAGTTGAATAAAATATCGGGTTGAACGGCAGAATTACGGTAAAACAGGTCAGTTGGGCCTTGATTAGCATAAGAAATACCCAGAGAAAGTCCATTTCTTTTATTAAAATAATTAGTTTGGTAAGAAATGCCATATTTTTTCATTTCCGGATCTCCTATAAAGAACACCATTCTGGCGGAAGTTAACAGTGAGTTATTAATACCTGCCGAATTACCTGAATATTTAATCCATTGCGGGCTAAACACACCTATATTGTATTGAGCAATGACTTTATCATTTTTATTTACCAGCAAACCGCCCAAATTAAGACCTGAAGCTCTACCCGAGCCGATCCCTGTGAGGTGTGTTCTGATATAATTTTGAGACATAGCCTTTTCGAAAGAGGAGGTTGCCCATGCACTTGTAATACTTTCCCTACTTAACTGGGGTCTGAACCAGCCAAAAGTCAGATTAAGCCATTCCTTTTTTCTACTCAATTTCCATTCTCCGAAAGCATCCCAAAGACCAAATCCGGGAAGAGAACCTGTATTTACTCCGCCTGATGAAGCAGAATAGAGGTCTCTGCCAGTAAGATCGTAAGCTACGATTGCCGTAAATCGAAAAAAGTCTGACGTTTGGCCTTTAAAGCCGAACCTGGCCCGTCTAAATTGAAAATTAAGCCGATCCTCAACGGGTTCATACCGTTTCTGCAAGGTATTGTACACCTGCATATTTTGGGTATATGTTGCCCAGGATTGAAAGCTGAGGACTGGGTCAATTTTAACTTTATCATTAAAATCAGCTATTTTCCCCCACTCAGTCTGCCCATAAACCTGAATAAAAAAGCCAATACAAAAAGAAAGGGTCAACCAAAATGAGGACATAGAAGAGAGCTTAATGAGGTAATTTATCTTTCACCATACCGTAGGTATAAGTGCCGAATATGGCACCGGCGATAACGACTAAAATAAAAAAATAACCATTCCCAGCCAAAACGAACATAGGACCAGGACAAGCGCCCACCAGAGCCCAGCCTAATCCGAAAATGGTTCCAGAGATCAAATGTCTTTTTATATTAAGTGGAAGAGGCGTGTAGGATACTAAGCCACCGCCGGCTACTTTCACTTTAAAAATCTTCAACATAGTCATAGTAATAGCACCAATTACCACCGCGGTACCAATGATACCGTACATGTGAAAACTTTCGAATCTAAACATTTCATAAATTCTAAACCAGGATAATGCTTCAGATTTGGTCATGGTGATGCCAAAAAAAATACCGATAAGTAAAAACGTAATTCCTTTCATGTTAGATGGAATTTATAGGATATAAGGTAATAAAAAATGAGTCATTAGCAGTCCTCCAATAAAGAAACCGATAACGGTTAACAAAGAAGGTAGTTGGAAATGAGAAAGCCCGGTGATAGCATGTCCACTGGTACAACCATCGGCATATCGGGAACCGAAACCGACAAGGAAACCACCTGCGAGCGCAATAATCCAGGCTTTGATACTATCCCAGCGAAAATATTCATCGGGAAAGAAGCCATGACCTAAAGAATCATCTGTGGGATAAGCGATACCAAGCTTCTCTAAAGCGAAAATAGTATCGGAGTCAAGACTTACAGCGAAAGGGTTTGGAAAAAGGACCCCTGCAATAAATCCGCCTATTATGGCTCCTCCGATAAAAAATAATCTCCAGCTATCTTCTTTATAATCAAATTTAAAAAACTCATTTTTTTTACCCGCTCCAACTAACCCACAAATATTTTTGAAAGTCGTGGAAACCCCAAAAGACCGGCCTGCCATGGTAAGTAAAAAAAGAATGAAGGCAATGGCTAATCCGGAAATCGACCAATGCCAGGAAGGGTAAATTAAATCGTCGAGCATTTTTTACCCAAAAATACACTTACTTTAAGAATTTTTGTACAATTCTAGTTGTGAAACCAAAGAAAATGCCGATTGCATACCGGAAACTCTCCATTTTAATTCTCCATTTTTATAAATGGCCAATGTTGGAACCCCCGTTATATTTAATTGTTGGGCTATTTCAGGATTTTTATCAATATCAATTTTAATAATTTTGGCATGCTCCCCCACACTAACAGCCACTTCCTTTAAAATAGGCGCCATAGCTTTACAAGGACCGCACCATTCTGCTGAAAAATCTATTAAAACGGGAATTTCTGAATGAATGAGGTCATTAAACGATTTCTTGATTGCCATATTTGTTTTAGTTTAGTCAGGCAAAACTAATTCAAAATTAATGGCATAGCTGTGATGTGAATCACGTTAATAAAATAAATGGTTATTTTATTTTGATAATCTGCTGAAATCCTTCATCGTTCCCTGCTTTAACTTTACAAAAGAGGATAAGATCTGAGGTAAGTTCCGAGAGATTCAGCGTCCAGTTATTCAAACCCTTCATACCCTCTCCACTCAACTTTTTCAATATCCTTCCTGATAAATCACTAATAACCATTTCCGTAAATGTTGATTGCGGCAAATAAAACGAAATGACCGTTTCGCCACTAAACGGATTAGGTACGGCGGGATATACTCTGAACATCTCCTTTTCAAGGGGTAGCTTAACCAGCTTCAATGGGAAAATTTGTGTTTCCTTATATGCTTCAGGTGAGAGCACATTATTAACTAAATATAGGTCATTAAAAGGCAGATTATCTGCAGAAAAGAGCAAAGAGAACAGTACGCCATCATCCGTTAATTTTTCAGCACTAACGTTCAATAAACCTCTTTCAGCTACGATATTTATATGATCAGCCGTTAAACTACCTGGAATGAAAGATACATTGTTTGAAAAATGAGGATTCCACTGTATTGTCGATTGAAATCCTTCTGGTTTATTTTTTTCATTAAAGAAGAAAGAAACCTTAAACTCACCATTGTCAGAATTTTCTGTAACAGAATAATATAATGGCCAAGGGGAAACTTCTCTTCTGAACTGTACACCAGGCACCTGATTTAATGGAGCATCTCCTGAAAGATCGCCAATTTTAACAGCGGTAAAGGAACCTGTGGTATCTTTTGAAATAGCAGGAAAAATAATTTCCTCTGGGAAAGGTGTTTTCCAGGGATTCGAAGAATCAGGAAATATAAAATGAGTGGGAATAAATCGCCAGCTTGTATTTTTTTCAAATTTTGACGAAAGATTTATCACTAATTTTCTCAATTCCAACAAATCCCGAATGCTAATAGTACCGGAATTATCAATATCAGCGGCAAGAAATTGTAAGGGTGATTTTAAAACCTGGCCCTGAAGAAGTTGTCTTTGAAGAAGCACTAAATCAAGGGTTGAAACGCCATTTTTAAAGTCATTGGGACTCAGTGGTTTTAAAAAATAAGGACCGCCCGTTGAAATATTCTGGATGGAAAACAATCCATCTACATTGGTCTGTCCAGAAGAAGTGGTGAACCCAGAGAGACCCATAGTAACCTGATTTATCGGTTTTCCTGTGGCTGTTTTTATAGCCCCGGTTATTTTGACTTTCGGGCTACAAGTATTTAAAGAATCTGATAAATAGAGGGAAACATCACAGGAAACAGAGATTCCATTAGTGTCAGTAAGAAAAACCCTCAATGGAATGGCCGAATTTTTTAATTCAGAACAATCGAAACTCAACACAGAATCTTTGTTGTCTGGAATATAATTTACAGATAAATCTGACACTTTCTTAATAGATAAAAATGATCCGGGATAACAAGTGGATAAGTTGGAAACCAAGTCTTTATCGTTTAAAACATCCCTTATATTTACCTTAACCAACCCACCTTCACCAGAGGATAAAGGCGTTAAGTTTTTAGTCAGCTTTTGTACACAATCCAGGGATTGAAGACTGGAAGGGACTACCGATACAGCTAAAACAGCGCTTGATTTATTTTTCCATTGATCAGACACTTCTATCCACAGGTCATAATTTCCTGGTTGAATAGCATTTACCCGAGCGGTAAGAAACCCATTTTTATATACTCCGTCATCTATCTTTCCGCTCCATGGAATCCTTGTTTTTGTGTTTTTCTCATATAGGACTATAGAATCTAGTGAAACTGAAGAAAAGGGACAATTCTCGAGCACTTTAACCGTCAAAGACATGGGTAATCCACAGGAACCATTGGTTTGTATCAC
>JANQZX010000095.1:35931-37158 GCA_030728245.1 Saprospiraceae bacterium
TGCAAATGTTGAAGGATTTGAAGTAATATCCTTACACAGAGAATCAGAGGGAACATCACACCAGTTAATCAGGGTATAAGTTCTTTTAATGGTTATCCCATTCTCCTGTTCATTTGACAGGGAGTCAACAAAAGAAATCGCCAAAAGATCGCAGGCATTCGAAGTGGCAGACAAAGAAAAGGCTGGGTCTAACCCACAAAATGCGGTCGTATCCGGAGGAATATTAATCGTAAATGTATGTGAAGGACGCACCATGATCATTTGAGAATCACGAACAGTTACGATTTGATTATTCACTGATTTTTCAACCATCCAGTGTCTGGTAATGTGCCCTGAACCGCATTTTACATAATCAACGGTACTATAGTTAACCTTTCCTGTACAATCTAAACCATAAATAGTCGGCTGACCAAACAATTCATTAGATTTAAATTCGTCTTTTAGAGCATTCAAAGATGCTGTATCGGTGCAACTCACCCAATTTTTTGCCTTTTTATTTGGATCTTGATTTAGATTTGGGGAGAAGACCATTGGATTCATGACATCTTGCAAAACAACCTGAAATTCGCAATAACTATTATTTGTGAGGTTACCGAAGCCGATATCACTTGCCCATAGTTCAGCCACATTTTCCTTGCCTGCATCGCAACAAAAGTATTCGATATAAGGTAGAAAGCGAGGGGTATAATAAAGGCCTGCATTTTTTCCCACGTTAATTCTTTCAAAGTCAGCGATAGTCACTTTCCCATCATTATTTCCATATTTATCATAATCGAGATTCCCCAAAAAGTTATCTAAAATGCAGGCAGAGGAGACCACCCTTCTTAGATAGAGTGTGTCCAGCGAGCAATTATCCGTTGAGCCACTGTTCACCATATCGGTTCTTATCCTTGCTGAAACCTTGTTTGTTCTACCGTTAGTGTACCAATCTGAATTGGCACTATACAATAATGGCACAGTTACGGACGGTTTACAACGTACCCTAGGAAAAACTTGATCTTGCAGCACAAAATAGAGCGTATCATAGCTTATTGCTTCACATTCTCCAGCGGTTGCAGCCACAATAATTCTATGCGCGCCAGCTGGCAGATCATAAATAGACGAACCCAAAGGCGTGTGAACCAAAGGATAATTTACTTTATTCCAAACAGAAGAACTTTTGAATTTCCCTGAAACAGAGATCACTTTAGATTCCACCTGATAGGAAAGCAACAAATTGGCCCTGGG
>JANQZX010000095.1:37258-79376 GCA_030728245.1 Saprospiraceae bacterium
CAAATATCTTCAATTGTAACTATGATTCTAACCCGTTTACCGTCATTACAAGCAGAGTAAACCTTTGATTTATAGGAAACATTCCATAAATTTTGTTTATCAAAAAGACTGATAGTGTCCTTAAAGCCATTTGGCCAGGTATAAAATGCGCTATAGACTGATTTTACCAAACGATCTAATTCCATGCTATCTGAAATGGAGCAAACATCAAATCTTAGATCATCAGGTGCTTCACATTTATAAAAAGAATTATTCTGATCTATTTTACCTGACGGAAAATTCGGGTGCGTTTTAATTCTTGGATTATCACCTAGAGGCCCGAAGGAATATAAACTTAGCGGAGCATAATCGTAAGTAAGGGATGGCGTTACATCGCAGGAAGAGAGATTACCTATTTTTCTAAAGAAAATTTCCTGAACAAAGACTGAGGCATTATTAGAATTATCTGTAAAGGTAAACGTTCGTTTAATTTTAGATATAAGGTGAGGGAAAACCGAACCATTTTTAAATTTTATAATAGAGTCGCAGGGAAAGGAGATTAATTCATCCTTCACATTTCTCGAAATAAAATTGGGGCTACAACCATCTTTAACTATTGGGAGACCTAAAAACAGGGGGGAATCTGATTGGGACCAATTGAGATTATTATTAAATACAGAAGGAATATCATTTTCAGAAAGGATTAAGGTATCCCTGCTTTCCCAGTCTCTTTTAGCTACATCGTCTTTAAAAACGGGGCCAATAGTATCTCTGACAAAAACCTGTCCCAGGCAAACCAATCCTCCTTTTGAATTAAATAAAGAGTAAGGAAAAATACCTAAACGATCAATTACCCCACCGCGAACGGGTGTCATATTTACGCCGTCATAAACGATAACATAACCTTGAAATAGGGCAAAACATTCTCCGAGAATTTCTGCAGGTGTTATTTCGTAGATACAATTATTGGTTACGTAAACCTGAATATCCTGGCAAGATAATTTGCATGAATCCATTTTTTGTAAAAGCACGGGAGGATAATAGGTAATCGGTAAAAGCCCTGTTTGTTTTGCAAAACCATTAAGAGGGGTAAGCAAGCCTATCCAAAGTATTGTTACAAAAAATGAATTAGTGTATATTCTCATCAGTATTCATTAACCTTTAATAACGGTAAGAATTCAAATATTGTTCCATAATTTCAAAAACGAACAACCTAATAATTAAACTACAAATATAATATTTTTTTTAAATATGTAAAACAAGTCTTTCAAAACAAAAACAGGCCAACAAAAGAATGCTGGCCTATTCAGATTAGAATATTAGTTTGGCGATTAAGCCTCTAAGGAATCCCAGGAACCTCCATTATATACTTCTGTGGCTCCATTATTCATGAGCATGGTGGTTGCCATACCACTTCTATTACCTGAACGACAAACTAAAATAAGAGGTTTTGACATAGCCATGAGTTCATCTAACCGAGCGGGAACTTCGCCGAGGGGAATATTTAAAGAATTCGGAAAGTGACCTTCACTAAATTCCCAGGGTTCCCGTACATCGACGACGGAAACGCCCGGCATTTTTAAAAAATTTGATACAGACATTACAGGATATTTAAGGATGATTAGACTGCAAAGTTAATGAAGTGTTTGGGTTTTTCATTTCAAAGCCTGACAAGTTTTGGAGGGCAAAATTTTGGGCTTCCGGCACGGTGAGGAAGAAATGATTTTCACCTATATCTGGAACAACGTTAGCTTTTATCAATAAATCTCTGACGGGTCCTTTCACTGAAGTGAAGCAAAAACAGAGATTTTTCTTTTTATAATCGTTAACCAGTTCAAGTAACTGCTGCAATCCTGTGCTATCAATATAATTTACACTTTCCATATTTAAAATCAGCCATTGAAGATTTGGACCTTTTTCAACAATCCAATCTGTTAATTTATCTCTGAAGAAAGAGATATTAGCAAAGAAAAGATCGGCATCGAAGCGAACGATTAAAATTTCAGGAACAACTTCCAGACCTTGGAAACGATTGATATTTCTAAAAACATCAGAATCGGGCACTCTACCTAAAATAGCAAAATGAGGTCTTGACGCCCTAAAAATCATGAGGGAGAGCGATAAAAGGACACCTATACCAATACCGAGTATTATGCCAAAAAATAAAGTACTAAAAAAAGTTGCCAGTAGCATGAAGAAATCCTGCCGATTACTTTTCCATAAAAACCTAGGTTCTTTAACATCGAGCAATGTATATACAGCAAATAAGATAATGGATGCCAGGATAGCCTTGGGTAAATAGTAAAAGTATGGCGTCAAAAAAAGTAGGGTAATAATAATAAATAAGGAAGAAACGATCGATGCCACACCTGATTTTGCCCCTGCCTGATGATTTACGGCGGTGCGGGAGAAGCCCCCGGTAATGGGAAAGGCCCGAACGAGCGCAGCCATCATATTAACGGTTCCCAGGGCGACTAGCTCTTGATTTGCTCTTAGTTTGTAATTATTATGAATTCTCTGCATAGTTTTAGCGATAGAAAAACTCTCTAAAAATCCGACCAAAGAAATGGCAAAACCGGCAGGCAGCAAGTCTCGAAACATGGTCCAATTTAGTTTTGGCAGATAAAGTTCCGGAAAGCCCCCGGGAATTTTTCCCAATATTTTAACACCCATTGCATCTAAGTTTCCCCATCTTGTGAGTAAGATACCACCCAACACCAAAACAAGAGCTCCAGGAACAGGTATTTTGAACTTCTTAAAAATTATTAAAATAAAAACACCACCTACGGCCAAAAAGAAGCTTGGAAAATTAGTTTCTCCGAAACGCTGAAACCACTCCGAAAAGGAAACTAAAAAATGCCCCTTTTGGGTGAAATCGATACCGGTTAAATGATTCAACTGCGAACCCATAATGATTAAAGCTGCAGCAGAAGTAAAGCCACTAATAACGGGTTGGGAAAGGAAATTCACTAAAAAACCCATTCTAAAAACCCCCATCAAAAATTGAATAATTCCTACAATTAAGGCTAAGGTTAACGCCGCCTCCACATAAGCGTGGGAGCCCAATACGGCATAAGCCTGAATGGCTGAAGCTGTAAGAATTGAATCCATGGCCACAGGCCCTACAGCTAATTGCCTGGAAGTTCCCAAAATAGCGTAAACAAGAAGTGGAATGGTCGCTGCATAAAGACCATGAATTGGAGGCAGTCCTGCCAACATAGAATAGGCCATTCCCTGAGGAACCAGAATGATACCGACAATTAGGCCGGCATAGAGATCCCTTTTAAAATCCTCTTTCGAGTAAGAATTTACTAATTCAAGAATGGGAAAAAATGTTTTCAAAGACATATAAATGCATTGATCAGGTGCAGAAGATACACAAAATAAGACCATTGCACTGAACAATAATGTGACTACCGTTACATAAGCGCACTTAAAACAAAAAGATGACCCCTAAAGAAGAGATCATCCTGACTACACTCACTAGTTTATCAACTTACTAACTGTATGAAAAAGTATTACTATTAACTTGAAACGAATATACAAAAAAAAAGAGATATAAAAAATAGAAATGGTTGGTTAACTAAAAATTTAATGGGGAGAAAATATTATTTTTTTTCTCCATTTGATAAGCATATACAGTATCTAAGACAGACTGATGAACAGGTAAATAATTATTGAACCCTGGAATGGTCAATGATTTATCTGTTTTGTAGAAGAACGAATTTTTTGAAAGCCTCAACGATTCACTGGTAATGAATGGTCTTTTACCAGAAAATCGGGCGATGAGCCAGGCGAAAGGAAGAATGAGCGATTGAACAAAGGAAGGTATTGAAATCCAGTTAATCTTTTTTTCCAAAGCACCAGCTACGGTGGTAAAAAAGTCATTATACGACTGAATACCGGCTACCAGAATGAACCGTTGAGAATGAATATCTGAATGCATTAAATGATACATGGCCTTTACGACATCTCTGACATCCACCCAGGTAGCTGCTCCATCGGGTATAAACGGAAATCCACTATCAATGAGAGAAAAGAAGCGTGAGGTGCCTTCAGTCCAGCGACCGCTACCAAGAATCATACCCGGATTTACAATAACAGCGGACAAGCCCTCAGCCATACCTCTCCAGACTTCTTGTTCGCCTAGAAATTTGGACATACCGTATCGGGAATTGTAGGGACTATGTTTCCAAACAGCGTTTTCATCTAATGTTTCCCCAACTTTAGATCTACCTAAAGCAGCTATAGAACTGACGAAGCAAAATTTCTGAATGTTATTATCCAGTGAAAGGTTCACCAAATCGGCAGTTACCCTTACATTGATTTGCTGCATCTCCTTATGATCTCTGGCATCGAATGACACAAGAGCGGCGACATGAAAAACCCAATCAATACCTTTAAAGCAATCTGAAAGAAAAAACCAATCAGTCAGCTCTCCTTCCACCCAATCGATTTGATTGGCTATATCACCAACCAAATCGAAGGAACTATTTTTTCTTTTAATAGCACGAATATTAGTATAGCCTTGTTGGACTAAAAACCTTAACAGATAAGAACCGAGGAACCCTGTTCCACCAGTCACCAGAATCCGTTTACATTTATTTTCCAATGTTGGGCATTAATTATGAGGCTATAAGAAAATTACTCAGGCTTGAGTGTCATTGTATATTGAGCAACGGCCTTAATTTTTTCTTTATCAAGTAAAGCTTTAAAAGAGGCCATAGCTTTTCTGCCATTAGTAATCACTTCAATTCTTTCGTTTAATTTAAGCTTTGAAATGGTAAGATTAGCGGCACCACTAGCGCCCATATCTCCATAAATACCATGGCAAGTAACACAATATTGCTTATAAATCTTTTTTCCGTCCACCGCTGAAGGTTCATTTGACGTTGATTCACCGACTGAAATTTTAGCACCCATCACAAGGATAGAGGTAATCAAAGCAGTGAAAATTAAAATATTTCTCATGTGTTTGGATTTTATTTTTCAAAAATAGGTTAAATAAAATAAAAACGAAACTTGAGCGAAGCATTAAATTATCATTAACAATTGACCTTTGAATTAATGCCAACCATTTTGAACTAAATATTCCTTATCTTTATTCATTAACAATCAAAAAACGAAATAATATGAGCCAACCAAACTTGGGATTTCCCTCTGGCAAATTTCTTGGGACCTTAGGGGTTATCCTACTCATTGCTATTGTTGTCATCATTTTTTCAAATGCGACGTTCATCACCATTGATGCAGGTGAGCGAGGTGTTTTATTCAGAAGATTTTCGGGAGGACTGGAAAAGACAAAAATCTACAGTCCTGGCTTTCATGTATATGCACCGTGGAACTCCATGTACATTTACAATGTAAGAGAACAACAATTGGAAGAACAGATGGAGGTTTTATCAAGTAATGGGTTAAATATAAGAGTTGACGTAACTGTTAGAGCACACCCATCGTTTGACAAAATACCTGAACTTCACGAAACGTTTGGTAAAGATTTTATCGAATCATTAATCAGACCTGAAGTAAGGAGTTCAGTTCGGAAAATAATCGGCCGGTTTACCCCGGAGGAATTATATTCCACCCGACGAGAGGAAGTTCAGACGCTTATTCAAAAAGATCTGGAATTAACGTTGAGTAAAAACTTCATTACATTAAGAGCTGCGTTGATCAGGGAAATCAGCTTGCCTGAAAAGGTAAGAACCGCTATTGAGGAGAAAATACAAGCAGAACAATTATCATTAAAATTTGAATATATCCTTGACCAGGAGAAGCAGGAATCGGAGCGTAAAATCATTGAAGCCAAGGCAAAGGCAGAATCGAACCAAATACTTACGGCAAGTTTATCAGATAAAATTTTGAAAGACAAAGGGATTGAAGCTACGTTGAAACTAGCTAATTCCCCCAATTCAAAGATAATAATCATTGGCAGCGGCAAGGACGGCTTACCTTTAATTTTGGGTAACCAAAACTAAATAAATAAAGTGAGAGGTAAAAAACGTAGAATACATCTACTTTTTTACCTCTCCTTTAGTTTCATTTAACAATTTTTGAATATCTTTTATGAAGCCATCTACAGACAATGGATCTGTTCCGTCACAGAAGCTTCTTATATGCTTTTTCTCATCCACCAAGATGAGCCGCCCACTATGATCGAACCCACCCGGTGCCTCTTCATTCTCTATGGCGATACTAAAGTAATCTTTTGCAATATCAAAAATAGCTTCCTTTTCACCTGTTACAAATTTCCATTTTTCGGTATTTACGCCAAGATTTCTTGCGTAATTTGCCAATCTTTCCACGGTATCCCGCTTGGGGTCGATAGAATAAGAAACGAACATTAATTTATCTTCCTTCAAATACTGGTCATAGACTCTTAGCATTTGTCTGCTAACCATTGGGCAGATACTTGGACAACTTATAAAAAAGAAATCTACCACATAAATTTTATTCTCCACCGACTTTTCGGTAAAAGGCAAACTATCCTGGTCGATAAAAGAAAAAGAGGGGATTGTGTGATATTTTATCGTTCCATCTTCCAGTGTTTCCTTATTGCCTAAAATAGGAAGCTTCGCTGATTCGACCTTACTACAACTGAAAGAAAAGGATAGAATGAAAAGAAATATCAAAATTATATTTGTAAAATTCATTCACTAATTATTTATGGAGAGCATCTCCTTCCATTTTTTACCTGAAGCCAGGCTGGCATTGGTATGAACTTTGATATCAGATATTATCTTTTTCTGATTCTGGAGATAGTCTATAATTTGCTTTTCATTTTTTGAAGACCTCATTTTATGTGGCGGAATATAATCATTCATCCAGACCATCATCTCATCTTCAGCTTTCTCCAGATCATCTGCTTGTTTCAGGAGCTCCATTTTGTTTTCTTCGGAAATCGTCGAATCAGTCTCCACTTTTTTTCTAAAGGACATATAGAGGTAAGTTATTTCACCTGTTTTGGGCATAACCTCATCATGAATGTCCATAATTTCGTTATGAAGAACCTCTGCATCATTATTTTTACATGAAACGAGGTTTAGCAATAAAAACAATGTCAACAATCTTGGGTACATTTGCTAGTTTTATTCTTTAAAATGCTAAAAATTAATAAAAAGTTTAGCGAGAAAGAACAAATTATTCTATCAACCCCTTTTGAACCTCGTATTCCTTTATGAATTCTTCAACAATTTCGTCGATAATATCTTTGAGGTAAGAACGCTCCAATCTAGCTATCGATTTGAGTTTATTCAATTTACTCTCATCAAAAACGAGCGTTAATCTACGAGTGTTCCCTGGTCCGAGCCTCATAGATTTAGGGTCAACGGTACTTCTCAGAATAGCATCGAGACCGGCCATAGGCTTTAGGGATCGCTTTTTATTACTTGAGTCATCCTGAACAAAATTAGGATCGGAATATTTTTCAAAAGAATCATCGAACGCCTCTTGAAGGAAAGTTTGCAGATCCTCACTAAATTTCTTTCCATGCGAGCGCCTTAGAGGAGCTAATGATTGATCTCCCAGGAGGGAAATCCCCTCAACAGGCCTTATATTTCCTTCCATTGGGAGGAGGGGTTGCTGATTTTTCGGACTTCCAGCATGGAATACAGGGCTAGTTTGATTTGCTTCATGGAGAAGGTCCTCCATACCCAATGTGAATCTTTTTTTACTCATTTCATTTTAAATCAAAAAAACAGAAATCATTTTCATGCTCCTTCTGTTCTGGTGAGTAATTCTTTACAAAGTGCTAAATAATCTTCGGACCCCGGACTAGCAGGACTGTAAGCAAAAATATCTTTGCGTTGAGCAGGTGCTTCTGCAAGAGCTACATTATCTCTGATTAGCGTTTCAAACAAAAGCTCTCCAAAATATTTTCTGATGGTATCAACGACATCTCTATTCAGTACTTTTCTCTGGTCATACATAGTAGCCACAACTCCGGCAATTTGCAAATCTTTATTTAATCTAAGCTGGACCTTTTGAATAACCTGTTTTATTTTAGCCAGGCCCTGCATAGCGAGGAACTCAGTTTGCAGCGGAATAAGGACATAATCTGAACTAGTAAGAGAATTCAGGGTGAGCAGACCTAAAGAAGGAGGGCAATCTATAATAATAAAATCATAATTATCTTTAATCTGATCCAATAATTCCTTTAATATATATTCTCTTCCTGCCTCGTTTATCAGCTCCATTTCGGCACCGGATAAATCGAGGGTAGATATAATAACATCCAGATTATCTTTAGCAGGATAAGGCACTAAAGGGCTTTCCCCTCTTAATGCCTCATAAATAGTATTAGGAAATCTGGGTAAACCAAGAGAAATCGTTAAGTTAGCTTGTGGATCCAAATCTAAAAGACAAACCCGCTTTCCCAATTCAACCAAACCAGCACCAATATTAATTGCGCTGGTCGTTTTTCCGACACCTCCTTTATGATTTAATAGCGAAATAATTAGTCCCATAATAAGTTAAAATGATTGAATCTGAATGAATCTGGCAGTAATTTTACAAAAATAGTAATTATTTTGGTTAAAATCATATTTTATCCTTTAGCTTTGAATTTCATGAATTAAATTTTGGTATGTTGGAAGAATTAAATCTGTACGCAGTTAAGGTTGATATAAAGGTATTATGGAGTGATATGGATATATCTCAACAAGTAAACAGCACACGCTTTTTCAGTTGGTTTGAGGTCGCCAGAGTAGAATATTTCATTCGATTAGGACTTGACATCATTGACAACGACGAAGAACCAGGATTCAGGGTAAAACAACAAAGTATTATTTATCAAACGCCTGTAAATTTCCCTGACACCATAGTAATTGGCATCAAGGCTATATACGCCGATCAAAATAAAATTGAACTGGAAGGTGCATTTTATTCCAGAAGACACCATACGCTGGTGGCCAAAGCGAATGTAAGTATGGAAGCTTTTGAGTACCAGAAAAATATAGTTTCGCTTATTCCGATAAACATTCAAAGAAGAGTCTCCCAATTGGATGAGATACAAATAGAGGAATCAGGCATACAAGAAAAGTTTGATACTAATGTTGCTATTCCTGAATTTTCCGACGAAGAAATTGCCAGTGAATGGTTGGGAGAGTTACCCAAGGCCTAATTTAATACATCAGGTAGCTTTCAGTTCACCGACCCCACAGCACGTCGTCCGGTGCCCTTTACTCCAGTTAGATCATCCCCTAAATCGGCTCTGGCCTTAATAGCCTGTTGAACCAGTTTTTCCATAATATCTGGGTGAGCTAATTGAACATCGTATGATTCAGAAGGATCACGACTTAGATTATAGAGCGCTTCTGGAAAAGGGAAATCTTCCGGAGAAGCACCAGGAAATCCGTCTTTTCCTGGTAAATGTTTCGTGTAAGTCCTTCCCGGATGTTTAAATACTAGTTTCCACTGATCATATCTCACAGCTTGCAGAGAATTTTTTCTATAGTAATAGAGAAACTCACGTCGTATGGGTCGATTGATATTACCTTTTAGAAAGGGCAGAATAGAAATGCCGTCCAGGGTAGTTGAGGGTAAAGCTACCTTAACAATATCGGCGAGCGTGGGGAATATATCTATAGACGAAGCCAACTGATTACAAACTGTCCCAGCAGGAATTACTGCCGGCCAGCAGATAATGGAAGGTACCCTATGTCCCCCTTCAAAAGTAGTGCCTTTTCCTTCCCGGAAGCCACCTGCACTCCCGGCATGATTACCATAATTGAGCCATGGACCATTGTCGCTGGTAAAAATAATCAACGTATTTTTGGAAAGCCCCAATCTATCCAAAGTTTTAACTATCGAATCTATGGACCAATCAATTTCAGCCATCAAATCAGCAAATAAACCTTTCCCTGTATAATTATTGAATCTATCGGAAACGGCGATGGGCACATGAGGCATAGAGTGCGCCAAATAAAGAAAGAATGCCTCTTTTTTATTGGATTCTATAAATGAAACAGCGCGTTCCGTGTATTGCTTTGTTAAATTTCCCTGTTCCTGCAAAGTATTTATCAAAGCAAAAGTGTCCTTATTTAAGATTAATGGAAGGGTTGGAATCGATTTTTTCCAGTCGGTTGAGGGAGAGCCATCATAATGGACTGGCCACATATCATTAGAATAGGGTAAGCCGAAAAAAGAATCAAAACCCTGATTCAGAGGCATAAATGAAGGGTGATCCCCCAAATGCCATTTGCCAACCGCACTTGTCTTATAATTTTTTTGTTTCAATAGTTCAGCAATGGTAACCTCCTCAGGGCTAAGTCCAACTTTAGAACCAGGGAAATAAGCCCCTGAAACGCCTACTCTATTTGGATAACAACCAGTTAGTAACGCCGCACGCGAAGCACTGCAAACAGCTTGAGCGGTTAAAAAATTGGTAAAACGCATCCCTTTTGCTGCTAATTTATCAATAGCTGGGGTGGTATGTCCCAATGCTCCATTACACGACAAATCACCAAACCCCAGATCATCCATATAAATGAGTATAATATTGGGTTTATCCGTATTTTTTGCTGGAGAGAATGGGAGAATTTCCGACAAAGAAATAGATAAAATTGAAAGCAAAAAGGAAATTAAAAAGACCATGATAATTAATTAAAAATTTTATTTCCTCAATATAAGAAAATATCGGCCTACTTTTCCTTTGTGATGCAGAAAAAAAATAGCACTTTTGTTTGTTATAATTTTAAAACATTCACCAAACTCATCATGAAAAACGAACTTTCCATCGTAAACATCTTATTGATTTTGGCAGTCGCCTTCCTTTTAGTTGATAAATTTATCAGTGGCAATAAAGGTTTAACTGCTTCAAGTACCGCGGCTACCAGTGCAAATATTCCCGAAGGTTCCATTGTGTACATAAACACAGATAGCTTATTATCAAATTATGGATTTTTTAAGGAAGAAGCGGCAAAGTTGGAACAAAAAGGAAAAGAAGCCGAAGCTTCCCTTCAAGCCAGAGGACAGGCGTTGCAAAGAGAGTTTGCCCAGGCACAAAATAGAGTACAAACGGGTACCTTAACCCCTCGTCAGGTACAGGAAGAAGAACAGCGTCTTATGCAAAAACAACAAAGTCTTGCTGCAGAGCAAGAAAGACTGGGACAGGGTCTTATGGCGGATCAGCAAGCCCTTCAAGGTATTATTCAAGGTAAACTTAAAGGTATTCTCGAGGAAGTAAGAAAAGAGAAAGGTTATCAATATATCTTGAACTACGCTACAGGTACTGGCGTACTCATGGTAGATAAAAACTTAGACATTACCAATACTGTTGTAGAACTGTTGAATAACAAGGAAAACTAAGGTTACCAACATGTTGCTGTGGAAAACTTTTGTATTTTCCACAGCAACATTTTGTTTTAAATTATTTACTAACAAAACAATTTATTTTTTTTAATCACACAATCAATTGAATATCAATTTATATTAAATATATTTAACATCTATTATTCTCTGATAAAATAACGTTTTACAAAGTTATCCACAGCTTGTTCAAATTACGTTGATACCAAAATTTGTACAATTCAAATAGGTAGATTACCTTGCACTCAAATTAGATAAAACACTAAAAACAAACTACTACTCCCACTCCTGGAAAGAGAAATTTTATTTAACCGACACCTGGTCGGGTGCCATTTTATTATTATCATTTTTTTAAGATTTGAAATTTAAAGAGCTATGGGAACTTCATTAATGTTAAAAAAGTCGGAACAGACCATTGAAAAAACGTACACTTACGAAGAGGCATTGGCTACGGCCACAGATTACTTCAAAGGTGATACACTGGCTGCCAGTGTCTGGGTGAACAAGTATGCCTTAAAAGATTCATTTGGGAAGATTTATGAAAAGTCACCTGATGACATGCACCGAAGGATTGCCAAAGAACTGGCAAGAATTGAAGCTAAATATACCAACTCATTAACTGAGTCTGAAATATACGACTTACTTGCCGATTTCAAATATATCATCCCTCAGGGAAGCCCCATGGCAGGCATTGGAAACCATTTTCAGGTTTCTTCACTTAGTAACTGTTTTGTTATTGGTACCGGAGCAGATTCCTATGGTGGTATTATCAGAACAGATGAGGAGCAAGTTCAATTAATGAAAAGAAGAGGAGGCGTTGGACATGATTTATCTCATATTCGACCAAAGGGAAGTCCTGTCATGAATTCTGCCTTAACTTCTACGGGCATAGTTCCTTTTATGGAAAGATATTCAAATTCAACCCGTGAAGTCGCGCAAGATGGTCGTCGTGGTGCTTTAATGTTATCAGTTTCAAGTAAACACCCTGATGCTGAGGATTTTATAGATGCTAAACTGGAACAGGGGAAAGTTACCGGCGCAAATGTATCCGTCAGGATTGACGACAAATTTATGCGTGCCGTTATTTCAGGAAAAAAATATGTACAACAATATCCCATAGACAGTAAAAATCCAACCTTCACCAAGGAGGTAGATGCCTCAAAAATTTGGGACAAAATTATATATAACGCTTGGAAATCTGCTGAACCTGGCGTGCTGTTCTGGGACACTATCATCAGGGAATCTGTCGCCGATTGTTATGCAGATTTAGGCTACAAAACCGTTTCGACGAACCCTTGCGGTGAAATTCCACTTTGTCCTTATGATAGCTGTCGTTTACTTGCTATTAACTTGTATAGTTACGTTAAGAATCCCTTTACCCCTCAATCTTCTTTTGATTTTGAACTTTTTTCAAAACATGTTCAGATTGCACAAAGATTAATGGATGATATCATCGATTTAGAAATCGAAAAAATCGATGGTATTCTTGCCAAAGTGGAGCGTGATCCTGAAGACAGCATCTTAAAATCTGTTGAAAAAAACCTTTGGGAAAAGGTTAAAAGGACCTGTATAAACGGACGTCGAACTGGCGTAGGCATCACAGCTGAAGGGGATATGCTAGCTGCACTCGGATTGCGATATGGCTCAGAAGAGGGTACGTCCAAATCTGTTGAAGTTCACAAAACATTAGCTATTAATGCTTACAGAAGTTCAGTTCATCTTGCCAGAGACAGAGGAAGTTTTCCAGTATTTGACGCCGAAAGGGAACAAAACAACCCGTTTATACAGCGCTTGCGCGAAGCTGATCCAGCGTTATATGAAGAAATGCTCGTTCACGGCAGACGCAATATTGCACTATTGACTATAGCCCCAACGGGTACTACCAGTTTGATGGCTCAGACCACTTCAGGCATAGAACCTGTGTTCATGATTTCCTACACCAGAAGGCGCAAGGTAAATCCTAATGACCCTGAAGTCGAAGTTAACTTTATAGACGAAGTGGGGGATCATTGGGAGGAATTTCACGTTTTCCATCATAAATTTTTGGATTGGTTGCAAATAAATGGTTACGATGTAGATAAAGTAAAAAAACTACCTGCTGAAGAATTAGACAAGATTATTGCTACCAGTCCCTATTTCAAGGGAACAGCAAATGATGTGGATTGGGTTCAAAAGGTAAAAATGCAGGGTGCTATTCAAAAATGGGTAGATCATTCGATTTCAGTGACCGTAAATGTGCCGGAAGAGACTTCTGTAGATATGGTACGTCAGATTTATTTGACTGCATGGGAGGAAGGCTGTAAGGGTTGTACCATTTACAGGGATGGTTCTCGTTCTGGGGTCCTTATCTCCGATAAAAAGGATAGTTCCTCTGAACACCCTACTTCTTCTTTTCCCGAAACGTCCTCACCGAAAAGACCTGTCATACTGGATGCAAAAGTCGTTCGATTTATGAACAATAACGAACCGTGGATGGCTGTCATTGGTCTTTTACATAACAGGCCTTATGAAATTTTTACCGGTGCTGCCGTTGATATCTTTAAATTCCCAGATTACGTTACACAAGGTTGGGTAATCAAGGCAAAAGATGACAAAGGTCAAAGCAGGTATGATTTCCAGTTCACGGACAAGGACGGCTATAAAATTACGATTGAAGGATTGTCCCGCTCGTTCAACAAAGAATTCTGGAACTATGCCAAACTTATATCTGGCGTCCTAAGACATGGTATGCCTTTGTTAAATGTAGTAGATTTAATTTCTGGTCTCACCGTAGAACAATCTTACATCAACACATGGAAAAATGGCGTCATAAGATCCTTAAAAGCATTTATCCCTGACGGAACCATTGCTTCAGAAGCAGAATGCCCTGAATGTGCTGATCCTAACGGCCTGATATTTAAGGAAGGTTGCTTAATTTGCAAAAGTTGTGGCTTCTCCGAATGTAATTAATCAAAAATTGCCCCTTTAAATAAGTTTGATCGTGTTGTCGCATTGCGGCAACACTTTTTTATTTTATATGTTTCTTTTTATAGATTCTCTAAGGACAATACCTGTTATATTTGCTTTGCTAATTCATCCTTTTAACGTCGAAGATATGTCAAATTATTATAATTTTAATGGTCAGATAACTGCCTCATCAGAAGTAAAGCTATCCGTAAGCGATTTAAGTATTTTAAGAGGATACGGTATTTTTGACTACTTTTTGGTTCGACAAAAAACTGTCATGTTCCTCGATGATTATCTTAACAGGTTCTACGGATCTGCTCAAATTTTAGGGCTTAACATTCCTGTCACAAAAGATGAAATGGCCCGGCAGATTTATGCATTGATAGAGGCAAATATTACGACTGATGCTGGCATAAGATTATTACTTACCGGGGGGTATTCTGAGGATGGATATACCCCATCGACGCCAAATTACCTGATTTTACAGCATCCTATTTCATGGGTACCCCAAAAAGACTATGAAACAGGCATAAAATTAATCACCCATTTATTTCAACGGGAGCTTCCTGAAGTAAAATCTATTAATTATTTGACAGGGATAAAGCTTCAACAAGAGATGAAAAATGCAGGTGCCGGTGAAATTTTATATCATGACGGTCAGTTTTACAGAGAAACCGTTAGGGCAAATGTCTTTTTTGTGGTTAATGATGAAATTTTTACCCCCGCTCAAAAGATACTTAAAGGAATAACCAGAAAACATATTCTGACCATAGCTTCTAAGCATTTTAAGGTAAACGAAATAGAAGTACCATTGAACTATCTCGATAAAGCATCGGAGATATTCATAACTTCATCGACTAAAGGGGTTCTTCCTGTGGTCAATGTAGACGGAATGATGGTGGGTCAGGGAAAACCAGGCCCTAAGGCAGCCCTTTTATTGACTGAATGGGAAAAACACTGTGAAGCCTATATTAAAGATCACTCAAATTAGTTCACCCACTAATTTATATTTTAAAATATGAACCAACCACATCTAATTACGCCAGAACAACTGGCTGGCATGGACAGATTTTACAGAATGAACCTGATAAATTCATTATCTGGATATAAACAACCCTTTTTAGTTGGTACGATCGATGGAAGAAACAGAACCAATCTGGGCTTATTTAACTCATTAGTACACATTGGAGCCCAACCAGCAAGATTAGGATTTTTCATAAGACCACTCACGGTGCCGAGGCACACCTATCATAATATCATTGAGCGCAAAAAATTTACTATAAATCTGGTTCCGGAAGCTTTTATCGATCCCAGCCATCAAGCCTCTGCCGATTACCCATGGGGCGTGTCAGAATTTGAAAAAACAGGATTAACACCCTATTTTTCAGCATCGCACATTGCCCCTTACGTAGAGCAAGCAACCATTCGGATAGGACTGGAACTGGAGGAGGAACAAAAGTTAGCTTGTAATGGTAATATACTGATTGTCGGAAAAGTAGTGGAGATTTATGTTCCTGAAAATGGTATCTTCCCCAATGGAAGTATCGATATTATTGGTCAAAAAACGGCTGGCGTAATAGGTTTAGATACTTATTTTACCACAGAAATCAAGAAAATTTTACCTTACGCGAGGCCCAACTAAATATAAAAAATTGTCAAAGGTTAGAAAAGTATTTATTTGTAGTTCCTGTGGAGCACAATCGCCTAAGTGGACCGGAAAATGTCCTTCTTGTGGAGAGTGGAACACGTATCAGGAGGAAGTACTCCAACGAGACACTTCGGCGGAACCCGGCAGAAATGCCTGGAAAAGTGGCACCCTACACGAGATACTCCCCCAGCCGATTGCGCTTCCGGACATTCAATCAAATGATACCCCCAGATTGGTTACGAGCGACGATGAACTAAATAGAGTCCTCGGAGGAGGCATCGTCAGAGGGTCTCTCGTTCTCATTGGAGGACAACCAGGTATTGGAAAATCTACTCTTCTTCTTCAACTTGCGTTACAAATAAACGCTAAGGTTATTTATGTATCAGGGGAAGAAAGTGAAGAACAAATAAAAATGCGTGCCGACCGATTGGGAGGAAATCATTCTCAATGTTACATTCTGACAGAGACCAACGCCACCCGAATTTGTACCATCGCCTTAGATTTTCAACCAGACCTGATAATTGCTGACTCCATTCAAACCCTTTCGGTTCCCTATTTGGATGCGATGCCAGGAAGTATCTCTCAAATCAGAGAATGCGCGGGGGAATTCCAGCGATTTGCGAAAAGTACTCATATCCCCGTTTTCCTTATCGGTCATATCACAAAGGATGGCACCTTAGCAGGACCAAAATTATTGGAACATATTGTTGACACGGTTCTTCAATTTGAGGGAGAACAACAATATACCTATCGGATACTCAGGACCTTGAAGAACCGATTTGGTTCTACCGACGAAATGGGTATTTATGAAATGCAGGCAGGAGGTTTACGTCAGGTTTCCAATCCTTCTGAACTTTTACTTTCTCAACACGAAGAAACACTTAGCGGCAGTGCTGTTGCAGCTACACAGGAAGGTATGCGTCCCATGCTTATTGAAACACAGGCCTTGGTTTCAAAAGCAGTATATGGGACCCCTCAAAGATCCGCTACTGGCTTTGATTTAAGGCGATTAAGTATGCTTTTGGCTGTATTAGAAAAAAGAGGGGGATTGCCTTTTGGGCAGCGGGATGTTTTTTTAAATATTGCCGGTGGCATAAGAGTGGATGACCCGGGCATTGATCTGGCCATTGTTGCCGCCCTTATCTCTTCACTCGAAGACGTTCCCATTCCACAAAAAAGCTGTTTTGTTGGGGAAGTAGGACTATCTGGAGAAATCAGAGCTGTCAATCGGATTGAGCAAAGAATACAGGAAGCTGACCGCCTCGGATTTGAAAAAATTTATCTATCAAAATACAATTTGAAAGGTCTGGATACCCAAAGATTCGGTATAAAGATTCATTCTTTTGGAAGATTAGAAGAATTATACACCGTCCTTTTTACCTAATCAAACATTATGGAAAAGATAGACAACTCGCTGGAAATACATTCCCAACCCACTCTTTTTTATGACGGTGTATGCAATCTTTGTCATTTTTCAGTACAATGGATTATTAAAAGAGATCAAAAGAAGATTTTCAAGTATGAAAATTTACAATCTGAAGCGGGGCAAAATATCCTTAAGCAGATAGCCCCCTCGATACTATCTTCAGACAGTGTGATATTATTAATGGATGGACAAATTTTCTTATATTCTGATGCTTCTTTAGCTGTTCTAAAGAAGTTAGGAGGTATTTATACCTTTCTTGGCAACGTAGGATTTTTATTTCCTCTCTCTTTTCGAAATAGCATCTATCGCTTTATTGCAAGGAAGAGATATAAATGGTTTGGAAAAAAGACTGACTGCATTTTACCTCAAAATGAATATTAGTGTAGCAGCCAAAAAATGATAAAACACGATACCAAAGATAAGTATCGGACATGGAAAAGGCTGCCCAAGAAAATGGACAGCCTCTATTTATCTATAAAGAATGTTTAATACAAAAATGGTTTTCCGTTAGCAAGAACTTCCTGCGTTTTCTCATCAAAAGTCACACGAGCTCCTGTTCTATAGGCAGCCGTTGACATGATGGTTGCAATAGAATGTTGGTAACCTGCTTCAATAGGTGCATTTGGTTGCTTTCTGGAACGAACACATTCCATCCAGTTTTTAATATGATTGAAAGTGAGTGAATCACCGCCTGTGTTGGCAGCAGTTTCCACTTTATCGCCATCCAGTTTAAAATTCTGCAGCAAATTAGCTTTCATGCCCATTGCTTTCGCCTCTCTTTCTCCCATACCACCCTCAGAAGAAATCTCATTGGTATCGAGGTTAATCATACCACCGTTTGAGTAGTACAATTCTTTAGTACCACCCGCACCGTTTGAGAAACGGCTGGTGAATTGAACCTGGAAACCTGATGTAAGATCGTCAGCAGGACCGTAATCGAAGACAACGGTTAAGGTATCTGCATTGGTTCTGCCGTCTTTCCACTGATAAATGCCACCATTTGCGACGGCACTTCTTGGGTGAGCTAATCCACTGAACCAGTGAACAGTATCGATCTGGTGACTCATCCATTGGCCGGGAATACCTGAGGAGTATGGCCAGAATAAGCGATATTCCAAATATTTCCTTGGGTCGAAAGCCTCAAAAGGTCTGTTCAATAAATAACGTTTCCAATCAATATCCTCCTCTTTCAGTTGAGAAACCAATTCTGGTCTTCTCCAACGACCGGGTTGATTAACATTCCACATTAATTCAACCATAACGATAGGGCCGAATTTACCACTCTTGATAAAATCAGCGGCTGCATGATAATTCTGGCCGCTTCTTCGTTGAGAACCAATTTGTACAATTTTACCGGATTCTTTCACTGCTTTAAGCACGGCTCTGTTATCGGCCATCGTTTCAGCCAGTGGTTTTTCAGCATAAATATCGCATCCCGCCTTCACTGCTTCGATGGTATGGAGAGCATGTTGAAAATCGGCGGTACTCATAAAAACGGCATCTACATTTTTAGATGCGTAGAGTTCGTCATTATTGCGATACATGGTAACATTTGAGCCTAAAGCTTTATCAATAAAAGCTTTACCATCTTCCCTTCTTTTTTTCCAGATATCAGAAACACCCACCATTTCAAAATTCATAGGTCCCATTAATTCTTTAAATGGAGGAACGTGAGAACTTTTAAAACGATCTGAAAATCCAACACAAGCCACGCGCACTCTGTCATTGGCACCGATGATACGTGCATAACTAGAAGCAGAGAAGCCAATGGCGGCACCAGCTAAGACTGATTTTTTAATAAAATCTCTTCTGTTTGTTTTCATTGCTATTGATTTAAACTTTATTAGTTTATTTTCCTAATCTTAATGTTTTTAAAGGAAACATTATCTCCATGATCCTGGATAAGGATATGACCAGCATCTGCGGCACCAAAGCCAGGATATTTAACATATTTGCTACGGGCAACCAATGCTTTATATATGGGAGATTTTCTTTCATATTCTACTACCTTATAGCCGTTTAGCCAATGTTGGACCTTATTATCGGGATACACGATCACTCTACCTGTGTTCCAATCTCCAATTTTCTTTTGAAATCTTGGCTCCACCTTAATAGAAGGGATCAAATCGTACAGACTTCCCAGGGTTCTGTTTCCAACCACACCTTCTTTAGCATCCGGATGTTTTGCATCATCCAGAATTTGAAATTCAAGACCTACGCCAGATTTTCCGTTGGAATCATAAGATTCGTCTACAAAATATTTGATACCTGAATTAGCACCTTCCGTCAACTTAAAATCGAATACCAGTTCAAAAGCACTGTATTTATCCTTTGTAACGATATCATTTCCTGTTTCAGATCCGTCTGAACCACCCACCATCAGGATTCCATCCTGAATTTTCCATCTTACTGAAGGCGTTTTATCTGAATGCACATTTCTCCATCCAGTCATATCAGTACCATTGAAGAGAGAGACAAAACCTTGGAATTTCTCTTGTTCAGACAACTTATTAGTTAATAAATTGACCACAGGTGTTTGATCAAAAGGCATAGCCTTTAAATTTTTGGTATTAATCTTGATATTTCTCCAACGTATTTCCTTACCTGGAACAGCATCTTTGCCAATAGCGTGCACTTGAAAAGCTATCAAACCAGAAAGCGTTAGATCATCAATTAAAGCAGAAACAGGCACATCATTTACCCAAGTACGAATTACAGGCCCGATGGCTTCGATACGATATTTATTCCATGCTTCCTTTTTAAAAGCTGTTTTTGCTGGAGGATTAATGTTTGGAATATACAGCCAATCACGCCTTGCCTCGTCATAAATACCACCAGACCAGGCTCTATCGGACGGATCAATTTCCATTTGGTACCCATGAACTCTGCCATTTTTAACTTCGGGCAAAGAGAGGCTTCTGAATTGAATACCTGAATTCATGGAATTATCTACTTTCAGTTCCACTTCGAGAATAAAATCGCCATAATCTTTCACAGTAGCCAGAAATGAATTAGGTGTATTTGGCACGGTGGTCCCTACGATAGCACCGTCTTCCACCCGGTATTTGGCTTCGCCATTCAGTTGTTTAAATCCGGTAAGATCTTTACCATTAAACAATAGTTCCCAACCATCTTTTTTTTCCTGACTTGTCAGTACATTAAGCTGTGCCTGTAAGTTAATCTGGGAAACAGAAACAAGGAGCAGACAGAGGAATTTTCCAAAATGTAAGTTCATTTGATAATTATGTTAGAATGTTAAAAAGGGTTAAATATCTTGAATCAGGATATTCCTGAATTGAATTGCCATTTCATTTTTTGGATGCAATTGAAGGCCTATTTGTCCTTCAATAGGAATGGTATCGGATAGATACTGAAGCACTTCGATGCCATTGAGCCAAACGGTAAAATTTTTCCCTTCACATTTAACCCTCATGGTATTCCAGTCATTGGGTTTAAGTATTTCGGGAATATTAGTAGCGGTCACGGGGTAACCCTTCCCGGGCATATAAGGAGAACCTGTTTTATCCATTTTCAAGGAACCCGAAATACCTATTTGAATTTGATTAGCTTCAGATTTTAAAAATACGCCGGAATCTACCACGCCATCACCCATCTTAAAATCAGTTTGAAAAATAAAATCTTTGAAAATTCTTTCAGTCCAAAGAATACTACCCTTTCTTTCCGGGCTACTTTTAACATCTAAAACACCGTCCACCACTTGCCAGCTATCTTTTTCAGCGGAGGCAATCCAGCCCTTTAAATTTTTACCATTAAATAGTTTTTTAAAAGACGGTTCTTTAGTTTGCGCTAAGGCTTCCAAAGAAAAGAGGGTTAAAAAAGACAAGAAGAGGAAAGGTGAAAATCTCATGTTATTCAGCATTTTAATAAAAAAACAATAGGGGTGACTTATAAAGCCACCCCTAATATAAGAAAAAAAATTAATAACCAGGATTCTGAGCAAACGCAGAAGCATTTCCTGTAACTCTATCTATTTGAACTTGCGGAATAGGTCTTAATACATGAAAAGGCTTAATGTTAGGGGCTCCCTGGGGGTTATATTTTTGTACCCTCTCCACGAGAATTCCCCAACGTTTAAGATCCAACCAACGCATTTGCTCACCAATTAATTCTCTCTCTCTTTCCTCAATGATTAATTCAAGATTCATCTGATCAGAAGTAATTTCCATGGCCGCTTGTTTTCCAGGGAATGCGGCGCGACGGCGAACTACGTTGATGGTAGCAACCGCTCCATCTTTATTACCTGTCAGTAACTGAGCCTCTGCTAACATAAGGTAAGTATCGGCAAGACGGAAGGCAATATAATCTCTGCCTCCTTGGAACTGTGTTCTATCAATTCTTCCACCATCTATGTGTTTTGCGACAGATGGAAAAAGACGCTCATCATATCTGGAGGGCACCAACACCTGGTATTTTTTTGCAGCCCTTTCTGCCATTGGCATTTCATAGCCTGGTAAAAAGATACAAGTATCACCCGCTGCATAAGTCACTTTAGATTTAGAATTATCAAAACTAGTATTATACGTTCCAGGTTTGTTTGAAAAATAAACATCTTTGAAAGTTTTCTTATAACGGCTATCATTAACTCTATCCTTAAATATAACATCAATGGTATATTTAGTCGGCATAAAACGCTTAAATGGTCTGCCGTTAGCAACGTCACGCTGCATACCAGGTTGAACATCATATTCCATCAAAAAGAATACATGGGCGTTATTTCCACCTCCATTGGTCAATGGATCCCGGGTATATTGAACAGACCAGATAACCTCATCATTAATTTCATTTCCCTGTTGGTGTACGAGACCAAAATCTGGCAATAACTTTAGTCCATAGTTATTGATGACATTTTGAAACAAAGGAATAGCTTTGGCTAAATCATCATTGGCCTTTGCCTCTGAGGTACTTTTGGTCAAATAAACTTTTCCGAGTAAATGTTCTGCGGCAGGCCGGGTAGCTTTACCGTACAGCGTAGCTTTGGCTTTTGCCTCAAGATCAGGTATTGCTTCAGTAAGATCTTTGATAATAGCCGCATATTGCGCCTGAACCGTTGAACGGGTAACCTCCTTTGTTGGTGCTACCGTTTCCTTTAATCTCAAATCTACTCCACCAAATAATTGGGTCAGGATAAAATAATTATGGGCACGAATGAATTTGGCTTCAGCAACTCTTTGCTTTAAGGTAGCCTCTGGCATTCCAGTAACATTTACACTCCTGTCAATAACTGCATTACAAGTATTTATCCCTCGGTAAAATTCATCCCACAGTTCTTGAACATGTCCATTCCTGGAATCAAATTGGCTATTATAGGTATTCATAAACTTCCAGCTACCATCAGCGCCATTGGTATGGGTATCGGTACCAAAAATGGTAAAATTATTACCTCTCTCCGTTCCATACCAAGCCCTGATAGAAGAATAAGCCGCATTCACCCCATCATTTACACCCGCTGGTGTATTCAAATAATCATTTCCGATGGCTGAAATTACGTCCTCTTGCAGCAAATCGCCACAAGATGGAGCTGAGAGTAGGAAAAAAAGGAACACTCCTACTGAAATCTTATTATTTATGTGCATTGTTTTCATAATATTCATTAAGAAATTTAAAATTAGAACTTGGCATTCAGGCCAATGGTGATGGTACGGATAGCGGGGCTAACGGAACCAGATACTTCTCCACCTCCAACACCTTGCTCTCCATCGGCCCAGGTTTCAGGATCCACACCTTGATATTTAGTAATGTATTGGGAAAATATGAAGGGTTGCTGAATACTGGAGAAAAAACGAAGACTTTCCATTTTTAATTTAGCAACCAATTTTTTTGGCAAGTTGTATCCAATATTAATGTTTCTCACTTTTATGAAAGATCCATCAAAATAGGCCAGTGAACGGTCATATTTTGGAAATTCCTGAGTTACTACAGGTTGTGGGAACGCATTGGTTGGATTACTTGGTGTCCAATAGTCAACGGCTATGTTGTTGTAGCGTCCCGCGAGTTTATTCTGATCCAAATGATAACGACTACGAATCATTTGACCAATCCTTGCGAAAATGAAGAAGGAGAAATCAATACCTTTGTAAGAAAAGCGATTGGTTAAACCGGCAGCAAAATCGGGAACGGCAGATCCAAGAATCTGGCGATCACTGGCGTTTATCTTACCATCTCCATTAATATCTTCCACTTTTATCTGTCCTACTTTGTCCCCAAAGACTTTAGCCTGATCGGCCTCATTTGATTGCCAGATTCCTAATTTCTTATAATCAAAAAATACAGTCAATGGTTTGCCAATAAAGCGGCCTGCAGCGATATCATCTACTTTACCGTTAGCCAATTCTAAAATGGCCTCTTTATTTTTATTGAAAATCAAATCTGTTTCCCAGGTAAAGCCACCTTTATCTACGTTTACAGTAGATAGCGTCAATTCAACCCCCTTGTTTTGTGTCGAACCAACATTTGTTGTGAAACCACCAAAACCAGTGGAAGTGGGAAGAGGCTGTGGAGCTAATAAATCTGTAGTTACCGTATTATAGTATTCTGCAGAACCATTAATTCTTCCTGAGAAAAAGCTAAAATCAAGACCAAGATTTGCTGTAGTTGAAGTTTCCCAACGAAGATCCGGATTACCTATGGTGTTTGGTCTATAACCGAATCCCGCTGTATTATCATACGCATAAGAAGTTCTTCCCAGCAATGCCTGGGTTTGATATGGATTAATGGCTTGATTACCAATAGCCCCATAACTTGCTCTTAATTTTAATGTTTCAAGAAATCCTAGATTCTCCATAAAAGATTCTCTGGCGATATTCCAACCTACTGCAACAGAGGGGAAAATACCATATCGATTATTTGTTCCAAATCGGGAAGAACCATCAGCACGAACCGTAGCAGTCAACAGATACTTCTCTCTGAAATCGTAATTGATTCTACCCATGTAGGAAAGTAAAGCCCATTCAGAAAGATTAGTAGAGGCGCCTGTAATCAAGCTGGCGGAACCCAAGGAATGATATAATTGCGCTTCGGCAGGGATACCAGAAACGCTAATGCGTGCAAACTCTTCTCTGTCTTTTTGAAAGGATTGTAATGCTGTGAAATTAAAATTATGAGAACTTCCAAATTTCTTATCATAAGTGAGGATATTTTCCAAGGTATAATTGAAAGTAAAACGGTCTTCAACACTACCTGTAGCTACACCACCTCTTTGACTATTTGTAAAAGCACCGGTAAACCGTCCATTTCTTGTAACGGTAAAATCAGGTCCAAAATTCACTCTGTACCTTAAACCCTTTGCAATTTGCCATTCGCCGTAAATACTATTAAATATACGATATCTTTTACCAAGATCTTCCTGAGCTCCATCCACGATTTCAGCAAATGGATTGGTTCTAAGGCCGTCTGAAGTTGGAAGAAATATAAGATTACCTTCATCGTCATAAGGTTTACCTAAAGGATTCTCGGCTAAAGCGCCACCAAGTGGATTATAATTTTCTCCATTTCTGGCACTGCTAACAAAGAGCGTAGATAATCCTACTTTAAGACTCTTATTTATTTGATGATCAAGATTAACCCTGAAGGTGTAGCGTGTGAAATCTTGTTTCTTAACAACACCTATATCCTGGAAAAAGTTACCAGTAACATTAAAAGTAGTTTTTTCAGAACCTCCAGAAATACCTAGCTGATGAGACTGAATCATACCATCTTGCAACATACCATTCACATAATCAGTACTTCTGCCCAATTTAATGCTTTCCATTTCTATCGGCTCGAAAATCTTAGCATCATCAGCCTCTGTTCCTTGACCAAGTGGATATTGTCCAATGGCTCTTCTTGATTCCCTTTTGAACTCAGCAAAACCAGGACCATCAAAAACTTTAATATTACCCAGACTTTGATTCGTACCCACGTAGGAGTCAAAAGACACTACTGTTTTTCCAGCAGCACCTCTTCTTGTAGAAATAATGACCACACCATTTGCACCCCTTGCACCGTAAATAGCTGTAGCTGAAGCATCTTTAAGAATTTCCATAGATAGAATGTCCTGTGGATTGATGTCATCAATACCTCCTGATAAAGGAATTCCATCAACTACATAAAGCGGGTTATTCGTAGCATTAAAAGAACGACGGCCTCTAATACGAATCTGTGGACCGGCACCCGGCTTACTACCTGCCTGAACCACGTCAACACCAGCCGCTCTACCTTGTAATGCCTGACGGGCATTCGTTACGGGGAGTGACATAATATCTTCCGCACTCACCGATGAAATGGCACCTGCCAACTGGCTTTTCTTTTGAGTACCATAACCAACGACGACGACCTCAGAAAGATTTTGTACGTCTTCCTCCAAGGTAACATTCACTTGAGTTTGTGTACCCGCTGTAATTTCCTGAGAAATAAATCCAACATAACTGAAAACCAGGATATCATTCCCACTTCCCACTGTAATTGAATATGCTCCATTCTCATCTGTAACGGTACCAACGGTAGTACCTTTTAAACTGACAGTAACCCCAATTAAACCTTCTTTTTTTGCATCAGAAACGGTACCATTAATGGTTCGTGATTGAGCCAAAAGCATTTGAAAAGGAAGTAATGTTAGTAAAAAACCCAATAAAAGATAGTGTTTTTTCATAATTGTACATTTTAATTTGCTACAAATTAGAATAATTAATATTAACTATTGCTTTTTAGCTGTATTAAATTTACGAAAACGTTTGCGTTCAAAAAAATGAAAGGTTTTGATGGTTTATCCAAATTATACGCTTATCTTTTGATTTATATTCACAAATTAGTCCTTTAACTAACTTTTTTTTATGGCAACCACTTCTTTTTTACACGAAAATTTCTTGTTACAAAACAACACAGCCGCCTCCTTATACCATGATTATGCTAAGGATATGCCCATTATAGATTATCATAATCATTTACCCCCTCAGCAAATTGCTGAAAATCATTCCTTTGAAAACATATCAAAAATATGGCTCTATGGTGATCATTATAAATGGAGAGCTATGAGGATGAATGGCGTTGATGAATCCTATTGCACTGGGAATAAAAGTGATTTCGAAAAATTTGAAAAATGGTCAGAAACGGTTCCCTATACCTGGAGAAACCCGCTGTTTCATTGGACCGCTCTGGAAATGAAACGCTATTTTGGTGTTGATGACCTCCTAAATAAGGATAATGCAGCCTCAATTTATGCTCATTGTAACGAACTGCTTCAAACGACGTCTTTCAAGGTGCGTCCCCTACTAACCAATATGAATGTCAGGGCGGTATGCACCACTGATGATCCTTTAGATTCTCTTGAATTTCATATAGCTATGAAAAATGAGGGGGATGGCCCTTTAAAAATGTTGCCGGCCTTTAGACCTGACAAATTCATTTTAATAAAAAATGCAAATTTTGCCTCTTTTGTCAGACAGCTTGCTGATTTAACTTCCGTGTCTATCGTCAATTACGACGACCTTGTTCAAGCGCTGTCTCATCGGGCCGATTTCTTCGCTTCTCTCGGTTGCCAGCTTTCAGACCATGGCTTAGAATATTTATGCGCTGAAAATTATACTGCTTCGGAAGTAGATCGCATTTTCAAAAAAGCGCTCAATGGGGAACCTGTTTCCCAGGAAGAAGCACATATATATATGTCGTCTATCCTTTTCGATCTGGGCTGTCTTTATCATAGTTTAGGTTGGATTCAGCAATTTCATATCGGGGCCATGCGAAATAATAATCTGAGAGCACTAAGGAATTTAGGTCCAGATACCGGTTGGGACTCTATTGGTGATTGGTCTCAGGCCGGTACATTGTCAAAATACCTGGCCCGACTAGATGAGGAAGACCGATTGACAAAAACAATTATTTATAATTTAAATCCTGCTGATAATGCAGTAATGGCTTCAATGATAGGTAACTTTAATGATGGAAGTGTGGCAGGAAAAATTCAATATGGCTCAGGCTGGTGGTTTTTAGACCAAAAAGATGGCATGGAACAGCAGATGAATACCCTATCCAACATGGGGCTGATAAGTAAATTTGTGGGAATGCTCACCGATTCCAGAAGTTTCCTCTCCTTTCCACGTCATGAATATTTCAGAAGAATTTTGTGTAATATGATAGGTAAGGAAATTGAAAGTGGGGAACTCCCAAATGATATCCCATGGGCGGGAAAAATCATTCAGGATATTTGCTACCATAATGTCAGAGAATACTTAGGCTGGGAAAAATAATGTTTAACCTTTTAAAAAATCATACGATGAATAATAGTAAAACTATAGTTCTCATTTTATCTTTCATCTCTCCTTTTATGCTAATATCTCAAAATGTGGGAGTTACCTTTAACACCTTACCAAACAAGGATATTGAAGTTAAGATTAATGGTAAATTATTTACCCAATATTTTATTTCGCAAAATGAAGAGGTCAAAAAACCTGTGTTATACCCATTAATCACCGAAAACGGTCAACTGCTGACGAGAGGTTATCCTGTAGCGCCAAGAGCTGGGGAACGTATTGATCATCCTCACCATGTTGGTCTTTGGTTAAATTATGGAAAAGTAAACGGCATCGATTATTGGAATAATTCAAGGGAGATATTGACCACCGGGGACCCTAAAAATTACGGATTGGTGAAACATCAGGCAGTAACAAAAATAAAACCTGGTAAGAATAAAGGGGAGCTTTCCATTCGCGCAGGTTGGTTTGAAGCAGATGGTAAAGGGAAGGAAGTGTTAGAGGAAAACACGACGTTTATTTTTGGAACTCACCCATTGGGAAGGTATATTGACCGTATTACAACGCTCAAAGCACTCGTGGAAAGTGTTTATTTTAAAGACGATAAAGAAGGTATGATTGCTATCAGAGTAGCCCGCGAACTGGAACACCCTTCCAATAAGCCTGAAATTTTCACCGATGCGCAAGGGAAGGAAACTAATGTTCCTACTTTAGATAATACAGGAGTTACAGGGGAATATTTGAGTAGCGAAGGCATAAAGGGAGAGGATGTGTGGAGTACCAGAGCTAAATGGATGCGTTTGGGTGGAATGATTAAAGACAAAGCCGTTTCAATTACCATTTTGGATCATCCAAAGAACAACAGCTATCCTACTTACTGGCATGCGAGAGGTTATGGACTTTTTTCTGCTAATCCATTGGGGGCTAACATCTTCAGTAAAGGAAAGGATTCGTTGAATCTTACGTTGAAGAAAGGAGAAGAAGTCACTTTCCGTTACCGCATTCTCATTGCTGATCGTCTTCCTGATGCCAGCATTTTGGACAAAGAAGCTGCGGATTTTGGAAAAAAATAGTATATTCACCTTACAATCGTTGATATTATGAATGAAAACAAATCGGTAGCCAGGAGGAATTTTTTAAAATACACTTCGGCTTCTTTAGCTGCATTTACTATCGTCCCACGATCTGTTTTGGGTGGAAAAGGTTATACTGCCCCGAGTGATCAATTGACTAAGGGCATCATTGGGGTAGGTGGTATGGGTTTAGGTCATTTTGATTATGAAGGGACCAAACTTTTGGCTGTGTGTGATGTCGATAAGAATCATCTTCAAAGAGCCTCGGATATTGCAGGTCCGGATGTGAGCACTTATAGTGATTTCCGAGAACTATTGGCCAGACCTGATATTGACGTGGTTCATATTGCTACGCCTCCGCATTGGCATGGATTAATGGCTATTGCTGCTGCGGAAGCTGGCAAGGATATATGGTGTGAAAAGCCTATGACCAGGACCATTGGTGAAGGTATTAAAGTGGTTGAAGCGGTCCAAAGACATGGACGTATGTTCAGACTCAATACCTGGTTCCGATTTAAAGATACATTTTATGGACTGGGAACAGACGTTAAGCCACTTAAAAAAGTTATTGAAAGTGGCGTTTTAGGTTGGCCTTTAAAAGTAACGGTAAGCGGAATTACCGGATATAACTGGAAATTTTTCTGGAGTGGCAAGACTAATCTTAAGCCAATGCCAGTGCCAGAATCTCTCGATTATGATGCCTGGCTAGGGCCTGCTCCATACAAACCTTACAATCCTGAAAGAGTGCACTCTGTATTTCGGGGCTACTGGGATTATGACGGTGGAGGTCTGGGCGATATGGGGCAACACTACCTCGATCCCGTTCAATACTTATTAGGAAAAGACCACACTACCCCAGTACGGGTGGAGGTCGATGCTCCTCAGCAAGATGCCGATGCCGTAGGTTCCTGGAGACGAGTTACTTACACTTATGCCGATGGTTGTCAGGTTATTCTCGATGGGGAAAATAAAGACAAAGATGCCGCGTATATCGAAGGGCCTTACGGTAAAATTTATAAAGGTTTTAAGTCTGATATACCAAATCTTAAAGGGTTAATTGACACCTTACCTGACCCGGAACCTCAAATCGGACTTTTCTCGGACAGTGTGCGAACCAGACAAAAATTTGCGCTCAATGAGATGAATGGACATCGTTCCGCTACTTTGGTAAATATGGGTATCATCGCTATCCGTTTGGGTAGAACCCTTCATTTTGATCCGGTAGCACAATCCTTTATCAATGACGAAGAAGCCAATCGACTGGTTTGGCAACCTATGAGAGGTTCCTGGAGTATTTAAATAAAAGAGGTTCAAACCTGACTTAATAATTAAATTATGATTCGCAATCTTTTTTTCACGGCACTTATTTTGTCCATTTTATTGCCAAATGTTGGGCTTAGTCAACGTACTTTACCGACGCAGATGGCTGACATTTTAAATGAAATCCCTGCACGCGACGGAAATCAACGCAATAGATTAGCTAAAGAAATGATAGAAATGGGTCCTGCCGGACTCGATTTATTTACCTCAAAGGTAAGCGCTGCAGAAGTTGGAAACGACACGCGTGTGCGTACTGCCCTCAACGGCTTGGTTTGGTATGCTGGTCAGGACGGAAATGAAGTGGCCCGACAATTGGTTGAAAAGGCTTTTTTACGTGCTTTGGTTGCTTCGAAGGAAACAACCGTTCAGTCCTTCTTTTTACACCATCTTTCCTTTATTGGTAAAGATATAGTTCCTTCTATCGAACCTTTTCTAGCCTCTGAAACATTGGCTGATTACGCCGTGCAAACCCTTATTGCCATTCGTTCCGAAGAGGCACACGATGCTTTACTTCGCGCCTTTGCCAAAAGCACCGGGAATAAAAAGTTGCCTGTGCTGAAAGGTATCGCAGCCTATAGTAATGCTAAAAGTCTGGATATTTTACATGCCGTCATCCAAAATGAAACGGGTGCTGATTTACGTAAAATTGCCTTGGCAGGCATAGCTAAAGCTGGTCAGCCTTCTTCCGAAAAAATAATGAAAACAGCGGCTACTTCCGTCGGATTCAAATACGAGCCGACGGAAACCATGCGTTCCTGGATTAATTACCTGGATCAGCTGGCAAAAAATAATCAATGGTCTATCGCTGAAAAAAATGCCAGATTTATCGTCAAAAATAACGCTTCAACACCGGCTTATACCTATTCCTTAGCTGCCCTTCGCTTACTTGTTACTTATGACGGCATGGATGCCATAGATGAAATAATTCAAGCGTTAAGCCATGCTAATGCAGATTACAGAGGAGCGGCATTAGCCCTGGCTTTGGAAAATAAGGACGTTGCAGGCCTTAGAAAGATTCTTGATAAAGCTGGTTCTTTATCCCCGGCAGCTAATATCCAGATATTGGATTATGTGGGTTCGTTGAAAAACCCTTTGGCTCTTCCTTTCGTTGAATCTCAATTAAAGGCAACAGAACTTGACAATAGATTAGCCGCCATAAAGGCTTTGATGGCTATAAAAGGCAGGGAAGGTATACCAACCTTGCTTTCTTATGCCTCCAATATAAGTTCTGCGGAAATCCCTACTATTTCACTTCTTTTAAAAACATGGATTAGTTCCCGGGAAATTCCGGCGATTATCTCTGCTTTGCATAAAGCTGGAAATAGCGGTAAGATTGTTTTCCTTGAAACTTTAGCTTCAAGAAATGCCGTCCTTGCTTTCAATGACGTAATAGGTTATACCAATGCCACAGATAAAGCGATTTCTTTAACTGCATATAAGGCATTAACGGGTACAAGTTCTGCCAATTCTATCGATGTTTTACTGGAGAAATTATCGTCCGCTACTGACGATCAAGTCATTAAATTATTACAAGACGCAGTAGTTTCTATAAAATCAGCACAGACGGTTGAAAAACTAAAAGAAATTTGGGTAAAATATCCAGAAAACCAAAAGAAATACTTGGGTGCTTTTGCTCCAATTTCGGACCCTTCTTTGCTTACTCTTGTAGCCTCTGCTTACAAAAGCAATCAGGCCGATCTAAAAAATGCTGCTTTTCAAGCCTTGACCAAATGGGAAAATGAAGCTGCCACCTCTTACCTTTTACCTGTCATAGAATCTAATGAACCAGAAAGAGCCAATGCTGCTTTTCGCGCTTTTGTAAAACAAATAGGCAGCTCATCATTGAGTACAGAAAGAAAGGTATTGTCAATCAGAAAATTGATTCCCTATACCCAGGATGATGCAGGTTTAAAAAGACTTATTATCAATCAACTGGCCAATAATAAATCGTTTTTGTCTTTTATTACCGTAGCCACTTTCCTGGACGATGCCAAAGTGCAGCAGGCTGCAGCACAGGCTTGTAGCGATATTGCATTGCCAGAATCGGGAGGTAAAGCTGGTCTGTTCGGAGCCACTGTAAAACCAGTATTAGAAAAATGTATGGTAGTACTCAGCGGTGCAGAAAGTGATTATACCAGGGAAAATATACGCACATGGCTTTCTCAAATGCCCGCAACTGAAGGATTTGTGCCTATGTTTAATGGAAAGGATTTGTCGGGCTGGCAAGGTCTTGTTGAAAACCCTATAGCTCGTGCTGCCATGGCTCCTGATGTTTTAGCTGCAAAACAGAAAGAGGCTAATGCTAAATTACCCCTGAATTGGACGGTGGTGAACGGTGAAATCAGATTTACAGGGACAGGTTATGAAAATCTTTGCTCAGTTAAGGATTATGCCGATTTCGAAATGTGGGTCGATTGGCGGATTTCCAAAAATGGCGACAGCGGCATTTATCTTAGAGGAACACCTCAAGTTCAAATTTGGGACACTACTCGTGTGGATGTAGGTGCCAATGTAGGTTCAGGCGGTCTATATAACAATAAAAACAATCCTTCCAAGCCATTAAAATTAATGGATAATGCGATAAATGACTGGAATACTTTTTTCATCAGAATGGTTGGTGAAAAAGTAACGGTTTATCTAAATGGTGAATTGGTGGTAGATAATGTGACGCTGGAAAATTATTGGGACAGAAAATTACCTATTTTCCCATCCGGACCTATCGAACTTCAAGCTCATGGTACCGACCTGGCTTTTAGGGACGTGTATGTCAGAAATCTGTCCAGCAGCCAGATCAGCCTTACGCCGGAAGAGGAAACCAATGGTTTCGTTTCTTTATTTAATGGAAAAGATTTAACTGGTTGGGTTGGTAATATGACCGATTATAAGGTGGTTGACCAAACGATTCTTATAGATCCAACGGCAGGAGGAAAAGGAAATTTATATACAGAAAAAGAATACGATGATTTTGTTTTCCGTTTTGATTTCCAATTAACACCGGGAGCTAATAATGGTATTGGCATAAGAACGCCTTTAGAAGGAGATGCCGCTTATGTGGGTATGGAAATTCAAGTCCTTGATAATACTTCACCTATTTATGCAAATCTTGAAGCTTATCAATATCATGGTTCTGTTTATGGAATTATTCCTGCAAAAAGAGAGTTTCTAAAACCTGTTGGTCAGTGGAATGAGGAGGAAATTCGTATCGAAGGAGATAGAATCAGAGTGACTTTAAATGGACAGATTATCGTTGATGGCGACTTAAAAGAAGCCTCTGAAAACGGTACTTTGGATCATAAAAACCATCCTGGATTACAACGTGCTAAAGGCCACATCGGCTTTCTCGGGCATGGTTCCGAAGTTCGATTTAAAAATTTGAGAATTAAATCTTTATAAAATATTTCTGTAGAGACGCGAAGCTTCGTGTCTCTACAGAATAACACATAAATATTGGGACACCATATCATATAATAGTAAATCAAAGAAAGTTCATATAAATAAAAAAAATAGAATGTCATTGAAGGACACATGCCCGTTATGTTGAAAGTTTTTTGCATAATATCGTCCAATTTTAATATAAAGATAGGCCATTTGTCCTTTAGAAGCCGTAAAAATATCCCTCTACCCCTCTTGTTGTCGCCTTTTATCCTTATATTCAACAACCAATGCCATTACCGATGATGAACTACAGACATTTGACCGTGTTCCTTCCCCTTTTTGTTTTTTTTAGTTATTGTTTTGGGCAAATTCAACATTTGGGTGCTTTTGATTCTGCAAATGATATCGGAAAACCAAAATTAACTGGCAGCTCCTATTTCGATGTTGAAAACCAAGTGTATAAACTAAAAGGAGCGGGTTCTCAAATTGGGTTGAATAAGGATGAATTCTACTTTCTTTCCAGTAAAATACAAGGCGATTTTATAGTCACGGCTAATTTTGAGTTTGCTAACCGCATCGGCAGTGATCCCCGTCGTAAATTAGGATGGATGGTAAGAGAAAGTTTAGAGGATAATGCAGTACATTTTACTTCCACCATTCAGGGCGATGGGCTGACTTTGGCCACCTGGCGTGAAATACATGGGGCATATATGCGAAATGGGAAAGACGAATTAATATTTCCAAAGAAAAAAGCACGTACCATCCAACTGGAACGAAATGGGAATACCTACACGATGCGAATTGCCAATGAGGGTGAACCTCTGCAATCTTATGGTGCAGTGACGATGGAAAATATAGGTAAAAATCCTTATGTGGGCTTATTTGTGTGCTCAAATAAGCCGGATGCCCTGGAAGAAGTTAATATCTGGAACGTTCGGGTGGATAAAATGATGCCGCCTTCTTTTAATTTTAATGGGGCAGATAGCCTGGGTAGTCGATTGGAAATGTTGGATGTTTTTACCGGAAATCGAAAGGTAATTTATGAAAGCCCTGTTCGTTTTGAAGCGCCTAACTGGATGCCCGATGGCAAACACCTGTTATTCAATAGCAAAGGAAACATCTGGACCATTCCTGTCAATGGTAAAGGCGCACCCTCAAAACTCAATACAGGAAATGCCAATAGAAATAATAATGATCACGTGATTTCATTTGATGGAAAATGGTTGGGTATAAGTTCTCACAGGGCCGGATTATTTGGCGGTGGATCAACGATTTATGTGCTGCCTCTCTCAGGAGGTGAACCCAAATTGGTTACCGAAAAAACACCTTCTTATCTGCATGGCTGGGCAGCAAATAATAAGGAAGTATATTATGTGGGGCGAAGGGATACCAGCCGAAACTCGCTTTATCATGTTTTTAAGGCCAATATAGAAACGGGTGAAGAAACTCAATTAACCCGTTTTACCTTTGGTCATGTGGACGGACCTGAAGGTTCTCCCGATGGTAAATGGATCTATTTCAATGGTAGTATGACGGGTACCATGCAACTTTGGCGAATGAAACCCGATGGTACAGCATTGGAACAATTGACTTTCGACCAATATAATAATTGGTTTCCGCATATTTCACCTGACGGTAAATGGATAGCTTACATCTCTTTTGAAGATGATATTGATCCTACGCAACATCCTGGCTGCAAACCTGTCAGCCTGAAATTAATGCCTGTAATGGGTGGATTTCCCAAAACCATCGCCTATCTATATGGTGGGCAGGGAACGATAAATACACCATCTTGGTCGCCAGACAGCAGATTCATAGCCTTTGTCAGTTATTCTGGTAGCGCCAAATAGAAATTTATTGTAATTCTATCTTTTTAGTCCGGCAAATATTAGCAGTTTGGTAAAACAGGTCTGTTTTTAATGCCTGTGTCTATGATATTTTCAATTTTTTGACGCTCAGCCCCTTCCAATACTAATCTTGGCCTCCTCACAAATTCTGAACCCAATCCTGTTTTTGACTCTGCCAGTTTTATGTATTGAACCAATTTTGGATGAATATCCAATTCTAATAAAGGCATAAACCACCTGTAAATGTTTATAGCTTCCTCTATCCTACCCGCTTTAACCAGCTTAAAAACGGTCACTGTTTCTGCGGGAAAGGCACATACCAAACCTGCCACCCAGCCATCGGCTCCTAACACCAATTCCTCTAATGCTAAAGTGTCAACCCCACATAAAATGCTAAATCTGTCCCCAAAAGCATTTCGAAGTCTGGTGACATTGGTAACATCACGTGTTGATTCCTTTATGGCTTGAATATTTGAAACGGAAGCTAATTCCGCGAACATATCAATGGTAACATCAATTTTATAATCTACCGGATTATTGTAAATCATGATAGGGAGTGGCGTGCTTTCCGCAACATCCTTGAAATATTGGACAGTTTCTCTATCATCGGCCTTATAACGCATGGGAGGTAATAACATGAGTCCCTGGGCGCCCCAAAGGGATGCTTTCTGTGCCAATTCAATGGCCACATCCGTACTTCCTTCCGCGATATTAATGACAACAGGGACTTTACCTTCAACAAATTGCAAGGTTTCCTTTACTAAAATTTCCTTTTCATCGTTCGTCAAAACGCTTGCCTCACCGAGGGATCCGCCAAGAACAATGCCATTTATGCCCGCATCTAATTGGGCGCTTAGATTTTTTTTAAATAGTCCTAAATCCAACTGATTTTGGGAGGTGAACTTAGTTGTGATTGCGGGAAATACTCCCTTCCATGAAACGGCCATTTATTAAAGAATTTTAGGATGAACGAAAGCTACTTAAAAGTAAGAAAATTTATGCTAGGTACGTTTAAAAGCACGAAGTAAGAGAATAGCCGTATAAAGAATAACGACAATGACTAACCAACGCAAAGATTCCAAAGGAAGGGATTTCACTATAAATGCAGCAATAAATACGGCAAAAATGCCAGGAATGGCCATTGAAAAGGCGGCTTTTCTATTATAAGCTCCTTCTTTAATGAATTTGATAGATGCAGGAGGCATTAAAAAGGCACAAGATCCCATCATGATTGGAAAGGCTACCTGCGGAGATAATCCAAGGGAGAAAACCATGGCCATACATGGCGCATACAAACCAATGCCGGCCGTCATTAAAGCCCCCAGCAAGAAATTGACCGCTACAGCAAATACTAATTTATACCCAGATAAACCTATGGCAGTACCTCCGCCTTTTATCCATTCCATATTTACCGCTACCATAAAACCAGCGGTTATAATTAGGGCAATACCCATAATTAATCTGACATGATCTACTTTTAATCTGGAAACAATACCAGCTCCCCAAACAGCACCAACAGCCGCCGATAGGAGCATGGTGATTAAGGTGATGGGCTCCACTTTTATAACAGTAATGAAAATAATCGCTTGAATTAATACAGGAATTGTATTTGCTACATTTAAGGTACCAGGAAGCAATTTATCCTCCGTTTGCCCTGTAAATTTGAGTAAGGCCGTTTGCGGGGCAAAGGCTCCAATGCCTAAAACATCAATGAAGTTGACAAAGAAACCAATCAATCCTGTCTTTAACCAACTAACTTTTTCCAGATTATCCTTATGCTTCAAGAAATCCATGACAAAAGTTATGGAAAACCAACAGGTTAATATGCCCAGTATGATCCATATAAATGTAACCATTTCCTTCCTATTATTTTGTTTATAATTCAAATGCACGAACATTATGATTATCTAAGATAAAGAGCTAATTTGGTTAAATGAAATGAATCCTCAAATAAATGAAAATGAGTGCAAGCCCAAGTATTTTCAATGATGTCATCGGCCCTGTCATGCGCGGTCCTTCCAGTTCCCATTGTGCTGCAGCGCTCCGGATTGGTAGAATGTGCAGGGATTTGATGAACAACGAATTGACAAATATTTACATTGAATTTGATCCAAACGGATCTCTTGCCACCACTCATAAAAGTCAGGGCTCAGACATGGGTATTTTTGGTGGATTCATGGGTTGGGAGGCTTATGATGAAAGACTCCCCTTATCAGAAAATCACCTGGAATCAAATGGTATTTTTGTTCATATAGAAATAAAAGATATTCAGGCAGATCATCCAAATACTTATAAGTTAACCTTATCCAATGCAAATGAAATTCATTCTTTAACTGCCATTTCCACTGGTGGGGGCATGATTGAGGTGATAGATATAGACCAGAATAAAGTTTCCATGACAGGAGATTATTTCGAAACCCTGATATATTGTGATAATCCTTCCTCTCTTTTCCCTATTATTCTTGATTACATATCTCCTGAATTCATGGAATTTCATGCCGGAGGTTCTTGTTTTTTGGAAATTAAGACCCAGGGGTTGATGCCTAAAGATTTATTGGATAAGTTACGTCAACAGGATGGGGTTGCAAAAATTAAGATTATTCATCCGGTTTTACCCATTAAGGCTAGAAAAGATATGGAAGTTCCTTTCAATAACTGTCAGGAAATGTTTGAATATAATGAGGACAAAAATCTTGAATTATGGCAACTTGCAGTAAAATATGAAGCGTTAAGGGGTAACATTTCCGAAACTGAAGTTTTTGAAATGATGCGGAAAATCGTCGGAATAATGAGTCAATCCATTCAAACAGGATTAAAGGGAACTCATTATGAAGACAGGATTTTAGGTAGTCAATCCTTACTGTTTCAAGATAAATTATCATCCCATAAATTGTTGGGCGGTGACGCCAATAATTTAATTACGATGTATGTTTCTGCGGTTATGGAGGTAAAAAGTTCTATGGGCATCATTGTTGCTGCTCCAACGGCAGGTTCTTGTGGCGCATTGCCCGGCGCTGTTTTTGGCATGGCACATTCAATGAACCTGCCTGAAGAAGAAATAGTAAAGGCCTTACTCTCGGCCGGATTAATTGGTGTTTTTATAGCAAAAAATGCCACTTTTGCTGCTGAAGTAGGAGGTTGTATGGCCGAAACAGGTTCCGCAGGTGGAATGGCCGCAGCCGCTTTGGTTGGCTTAAAAGGTGGAACGCTGTTACAGGCTATTGGTGCCGCTTCCCTTGCTTTACAAAATTCACTGGGTCTTATTTGTGATCCCATTGGGAATCGGGTGGAAGCTCCCTGCCTTGGTAGAAATGTTATGGCCGCTTCCAATGCGGTAGCTTGTGCCAATATGGCCTTGTCAAATTATGCATTTTTAATTCCCCTGGACGAGGTGATTGAGACCATGAAAGCCGTCGGCGATGAGATTCATCATACCTTAAGATGCACTAATCTTGGTGGATTATCTGTCACCAATGCAGCAAAAAAAATTGAGCTGAACCTGGAGGTAGTTCCCACTACGTTTTATAAATCTTGCTGATATATATTTAAACTCATACCATGAAACAATCTGTTTACTTGCTTTTTGATGGTGAGGCCAGAGAGGCTATGACTTTTTACCAGGAATGTCTTGGTGGCGATTTGAATCTCACCAGTATCGGTGAATCTCCCATGAAAATGCATTTTCCAGAACATTTCCAGGAAAAAATATTGAATGGAAGGTTGCAAAGCGAATGGCTGGATATTTCCACTTCTGATTGGTTATTACCTCAGGAAGAACCTGTTAGAGGTAATATGCAATGTCTGTACATTAGTGGCGGAAAAGTGGAGGATACCCAAAAGCTATTTGACCTGCTTTCAAGAGAGGCCAATGTCACGGATCCATTTATTCCCCAACCTATCGGAACGTATGGTGCCTTAAATGATAAATTTGGTGTGCGATGGATGTTCCACGCAGTTTGATTTGTCCAAGTTTAAGAACCCGAGGCATTCCCTCACGTTCTTAAACTTAGGAAATCTAAATATTGGCATCAATTTCTCTTTACTCATCGCCGATTTCTTTTATGATACTTGAAACAGAGCTTTTGTCCATCTTTGAAAATGCAAACCATTTTTTACCTAAATCTTTTAACGAAGCCCCCAAGTGATACACATCGGAATTATCAATAATTATAAAGCGGTCATGGCTGTTGGCAAATACCCTTATCTCAAAATTGCCATATTGTTCGTTGGCTTTTTTTACATCTAAAGTTAATTGATTTGACATGGTTTTGGTTAATAATAGCACCTTTACCACTTTTGCTTTTTTAGATAAATGCGTTAAAGTGGTTTCGTCTATAAAATTGTCAATTAACACAATACTTTTTTTAGCAGAACGAATGATTTTAGAAGCCAATTCGTAGGCATCAAACACTTGACCGTGAAAAAATACGCCTTGATTTGGAATAGCGTTTTTACTTTCCAGGGCTTTGAATACCTGTTCAAATTTTTGGTCAGTTTCGATTTGCTTGCGTTCAATACCTTCCATTCGTTGCAATAATCCATAATGATTAGCGATGAATTTTCGCATTTCCACAAAAGCATTTATAATTTGAATGCTTATTTGTACTGCAATTTTACTTCGCAAGACAGCAGAAAGCATTGCTACACCTTGTTCAGTAAAAACGTTTGGATTACTTGTAGAATGCTTTAATGAATCGAACCGGTCACAAATTGTGACTAGTTCAATTTTCTCATTTTCAGTTAGTTGAAACCTGAATTGAATCGGAAACCGTTCTGAATTTCTTTTTACAGCCTGATTTAAGACTTTGGTTTCCACCTGATACATCTCGGCTAAATCACGGTCTATCATTACTTGTAAACCTCGAATGGTAAAAATCTGACTTTCGATGTGCTTTTGCGATATGATAGGTAGATTATTCATTGTGAAATTTTTATTCTCTATTCTGAACTGGGTTCCTTGATTATTTTACACGATAGTTATCGGATATTATGACCTCAATGTTGTAGTATTCTACCTACTGAGTTTGTGTTATCCATGTTAAAGCGAAATATTGCCCGTTGAGCCGCAATGTTTCATTTTCCAACCTCCCTTCTGCCATCAAAGCTAATTATTTTAATCGACGTTGTTTATATCTCAATTCCTATATATCTAATAAGTCAGGTAGCTTTTATCCAATATTTTTATAAAGCAAAGTTTACAAGATGCCTTTTTCTTTCAGAACTTCTTTAAGCAATGTATAATCCTTCCTGGTTTCTTCGTTAATGTCCGGTTTAATCTGACTTAATAACTAGAAATAACTTTAAAAAAGTTGTTCCTCCCTTAATTGCTGAACCTTCCTGGTAAACTTGTTTCTCAGATTTTTGAGTATCCTTTGATGACTTTGCTCCTGTGCCAGATTTTTGGTTTCCATGGGATCCTTTTCCAAATCATACAATTCTTCCGGTGCTTGAATGTATTTATACTTAAAATATTTCCATTTATCTGTCCTGATGCCCTCACTGGAGGGTATATCAGGTAATTTCCAAAGATGTTCAATCAAAATGAAATCCCGGTGTAAAGAATAATCAGGTCGATTCAGATAAGGTTTCAAACTTTCTCCCTGATAATTTACAGGCGATTTTATCTCCGCAAAATCAAGAATTGATGGAGTGATATCAATATTCAAAACCATATCAGATACGGTGCTGGACTTATTTGGGAATCTTGGGTCATAAATGATAAGAGGAATGCGTATGGAAGGATCGTACATTAACCATTTGTCTGCCATTTGCCTGTCCCCCGTAAAATAACCATTATCGCCCATGATGATAAAAATAGTATTTTCCGCCTGTCCTTTTTGTGCCAACAGGTTTCTCAAAGCGCCAATTTCATCATCAATTTCGGTGATCATCCGATAATATCCCTTCATCATGCGTTGATACTTTTCAGGAGTATCAAATCGCCATTTCCATCTTACTCTGTTGAATCCATTTTTAACCTCTATCGGTAATCTGTCAAAATAAAGGTCTTCCCCTAAGGAAGGTTCAGGAAAAACATCCTTTTCATACAAGTCATCAGATTTTTCCTGCCAAAAATACTGTTCTACCGATGAATCATGACCATGCGGCGCACTAAAAGAAACAGAAAGGCAAAATGGCTTGTTTTTTGGAGCGTTTGAAATAAAGTCTTGCGCCTGTTGACCAGCATAACGAGTAAGATGAACCGTATCGGTGCCCAGTTTTTTATAAAAATATCCGCCCTTATCGGACCGTGGACCGCGATCATAAAAATCGCTTTCATCAAAATATTGCTCAGGACGATCTATTGCCACGCCTAATTTTCCATAAAATCCAACATGATATCCATTTTCCTTTAAGATTTTGGGATACATTAAGTTCGTATATTGAACTTGCAAAGGAGGTTTTTGAAAAGTATAATTATGGGTTCGTTCATACAAACCTGTTAAAATAGACGCTCTGCTGGCAGCACAAATAGGAGTGGTTGAAAAGGCATTTTTAAAATAAACACCCTTTTTTGCCAGTTCATCCATTTGCGGTGTTTTGATTATAGAGTTTCCAGCAACACCCAAAGCGTCCCACCGTTGATCGTCGGTAAGTATAAAAATAATATTTGGCCGAGGTTTTTCCTTTCCAAATAGCGACAAAGAAAGACAAAGAAAAAAGGATATTAAATAGGGCATTGATTATATATTATTACTAAATAATCATTCCTGCCGCCACGGTTGCATTGGTACCCTCATCAATCAAAATAACACTGCCCGTAATTCTATTTTTCCGATAACTATCGAAAAATAAAGGTTTAGTTGTCCTGATAGAAATACGTGCTATATCATTCATTCCAATTTTTAAATCCTCCTGATCTCTATGTAAGGTATTAATATTCAGTTTATACCGAATTTCCTTTATCACACAACGAGCTTCCCGTGTAGTATGAAAGAGGGTATATTTACCGTTGA
>JANQZX010000096.1 GCA_030728245.1 Saprospiraceae bacterium
TAATCCTATAAATCCTGTAAATCCTGATTCAGAACCGAGCGAAAGGGGGTAAATTTATAATATTTATCTATCGGGGAGAAGACGCGAGGCATCGCGTCCCTACTTTGCAAAAACTTCACTGTAAACCATGAAAATCCGTGATTCAAAACTGAGCAAATGGGGGTAGATTTTAGCAATATAACCAAAAAGAGGCTACCTTTTTAGATAGCCTCTTTAATATATCAATCTAAAGTAAGTTTTTGATATGGTTCTCTATATTCTCTTTGAACATACTGATTTGCAGGTTCAAAGTTCGTAACCTTCATATCTGCGGCATCCCACAGTAATTTTATATATCTGCCCGGATAGTCGAAACGACCTGGACGGGTTGGAGAAGGAGCTCTGTAATCATAACTTCTAATAGCCAAATTCCCAATTAATACCATTTCGGTAAGGAAACCAGCTATTTCGAAAGGTGAACTCAATTCTTTATTACCATAACCGGCCATGCAACCATCTACCCATTGCTGATAATGGCCTTCCGGTACTCTCGCATATTTTTCAGGCACTTGCACCTCCTTTGTTTTAGCAACGGGAATCAAGCGAGGATTGATACCGTAAGTATTTGCCATCATTTTACCTTTATCGCCAGTAAAAATGATACCATTTCCGCCATCACCCATCATTTCAGAAATCTCCAGTTCTTCAGGACGTTGAGGAATAATACCTCCGTCCATCCAATGTAATTTAAGGTCAGGCTTACCTGGTCTTGGAAATTTGAAGTGAATCGTAGAGGAAGCCGGGCAACTTTCCGGATAGTGAGCCATGGTAAAGTTATCGGAATAAATGGTGGTTTGGCTACATTCCACTTCTGAAGGATAACCAATTTTAAGTACGGAGAAAGCAGATTCTACGATATGGCAGGCCATATCACCGAGGGCACCTGTTCCGTAATCCCACCAACCTCTCCAATTGAAAGGCACTAATTTTTGCACATATTCCCTATATGGAGCGGAACCTAACCAAAGATCCCAGTCTAATTCTGCAGGAACGGCGGCCGACGTCGTTGGCCAGGAAATCCCTTGAGGCCAAACAGGTCTGTTGGTCCAGCAATGCACCTCATTTACCTCCCCAATAACCCCAGCTTCGTACCATTCTTTTAGTTTACGAACACCGTCACCAGAAGCACCCTGGTTACCCATTTGAGTCACCACCTTGTACTTTTTGGCTGCTTCTGTAAGCATTCTTGCCTCATAAATATCATGGGTAAGAGGTTTCTGGACATAGACATGTTTACCCATTTTCATAGCCATTAAAGCTTGAATGGCATGCATGTGGTCAGGCGTTGAAACGGAAACGGCATCAATTCTGCTTCCCTCCTTTTCCAACATAACTCTAAAATCCTTGTATTTAGGTGCCTTAGGATGTAGTGCATAAGTTTTAGCTGCCTCGCGATCATCAACATCGCAAAGTGCCACCATATTTACCTTTCCTCCTTTGACAAATTCAGCGATATCACTGGCACCTTTTCCACCTGAACCGATGGCAGCAACGTTCAGTTTATCACTTGGCGCTACATAGCCTTTACCACCAAGAACATAGCGAGGAACGATCATGAATCCTGCGGCGGCCAATGTTCCTGTTTTGATAAAATCCCTACGCTTCAGCGAAAGGTCCTTCTTTTTATTTTCAGTTGACATATCTTAGGTTAATAGGGTTAATAGGGGTTTTTAGGATTAATTTTCCTTTGTTCCTGTAAGAACTACCGCTCCACCACCAACAGATATTTTAATGTTTGATACATTTCCAGCTGTTCTTGTAAAACTTACCTCGGCATCGTAGCCCTGAATATTTGCTGTAAATACATCAGCCTTTCCAGAGGCCTTTAATGGAGCAGAATCACCTGTATCAGCGATAAGTGCCAATGAACCTTCTTTTACACCTACGCTCACTTTTTGAACGTATTCGTTCGATTCCATTTTAAATGAACCGGCATAAACTTCCAATGCTGCTGTAGATGCCGCTGCAGGCGCTGCTGCAGGTGCTGTTGCCATAGTTGCAGGTGGAGCTACTGCTTCCGTTTTTGAAACCGCTGCCTTTTTAGTGCAAGCTAAAGTGGTTAGTAAAACCAATACGTAAACAAACTTTTGCATAACTTTCTTTTTTTGATTAAAATATTTCGCTAATTTAATTAAATAAAATAAATAATAAAAGTCATTTGAATATGTAGCAATCCATACATCTAAAATACATCTGAAGCAGCCTGTTTATATTTTCCAAAACAAGCCTCTTTTTGTACAATAATGAACTATAGCTCCCAATAATATAGTAACAATAAAGGCTCTGAGTAGCAAAACCAGCGTAGATTGTCCAATAATATCTCCTAATCCAGAAACATTAAATAATGGCATTAAAAGAAAACCGGCCATAAAATAAGCCATTAATGCATTTTTACCAATACTTTGTATGGGAAGTAAGTAAAAAGATAGTTTACTTGATTCCATTTTCATGAAGGCATGCACCCAAATAAAGGCAATACCACTACTAATGAAAAAGTAGCTTAAAGTAGATGGATCTTTTTTAATACCCCCTTGAAAAGGCTCCATAAAAAGACCACAAAAAAGAATAAAAATGCCAACGTAAAAGATTTTATTTTTATCAGTAGAAACCCTCTTTTTCCATTTTTGGCGATAATAAAAAAAGGAAACGGCCAATAAACACGATAATAATGTTAATTCAATACTTCTATTAAACAAGCCCATTATAACAAACAAGGTTAGAGCGATAGAAAGAATAAAATAATCCCATTGAAAAGTAATCCTTTCTACGAGGGTTTCCTTTTTTAGCAACCAATCTCCAGCCAGTGTGCCAAGTAAGAAAATGATCAAATATTTTAATAAATAAGGACTTACCAAATGCCATGGATCTTGCCATCTCCAAAAATTTTGCATATAACCACCATCCATATCACCTAAATAGGCTGCTAAAACCATAAAAATAAAACCCACTCGAAGTAACTCATTTTCTCTACTTACATACCAAAGGAGGGCACCAACAAAATAGACATTAGCCAGTACCCGCAGAATTGAATCGTTATTTTTAATATCCAGACCGCCCCAGAAAACCATTTTCATATAAACGAGCCCCAAAACAAGGAAAATGCCCGAAATTTTGAGGGAAAGCGCACGCCGGGGTACCCAATCAGGGTGTTTAAAAAATACCAAAAACAAGCTGGCGTAAGCAGCTATTCCCGCTATATCAGCTACATCACCCGCGCCAAGATTCCTCAATGGGGCAAAATTAAACGAAAAAACAGCTAAGGCTAATAAAAGAAGAAATCTCTTGAAAAGCTGAAAAAAGGTAATTTTAAGTCCTTGTTTCTCTATATTTAGAGGTAAAACCGCTGGAATAACCGCACCCATAGAGAAAAGAAAGAAAGGAAATACCAAATCTACCCAGGTGAGCCCAGGAAGATTGGGATTAAAAATATGCTTAGGGGGTGGTACCTGAGCGTGATACATCCAGGCAGGCAAAGCGCCATTGAAGGGAAGTATCCCGGAAAAGACCATGCCAATGACGGCAAACCCTCTTAAAAGATCAATCTCGTGTAACCTATTTTGCATTGGATCTCATTTTTTCTGGCCATGTGTATTTATCTATGAAATCGAACGTAGCCTGATAGGCTTTAATCCAATGTTGATGCATCAGAAAAGAGTGTACTTCATCAGGAAATACCAGTTGCTCTATGGCAATGTTCCGACGGCGTAGTTTTTCAATAAAATAAACAGTCTCATTAAAAGGCACATTTCGGTCATCGTCTCCATGTATAAATAATACAGGAGCTTTCCAACCATCTATAAAATTTTCAGGTGAAGACCTGAAGGCAAGGTCTGCCGCTTCAGGGTATTTGACTGGGTCATACCAGGGGGCAAAGGTGGGAATTTCATCATTCCAGTTATGAACCCCATGAATATCAACACCAGTAAGAAAAAGTTCACTTCGTTGTGCGAGTCCGTGTGCCGTAAGATAACCGCCATAACTTCCACCCCAAAGGGAAATTTTTGTTGCATCGATATCCTCTATGTCCCTTAAAAAATGAGCCGATCCTATTAAATCTTTCACTTCACTGGCGCCCGTTGCTCCATAGTCTTTAGCTTCCCGAAAATTCAAACCATAACCAATACCACTTCTATAATTGAGAGAGAGCACGAAATATCCTTTATTTGCAAAATATTGATTTAAAGCGTAGGCATGGGAGTAATATAAACCATGGTGAAACCCAGCAAACATTTGTCTTCGGCTACCTCCATGTAGAAAGATAATGGCAGGGTATTTTTTTCCCTTTTGGTAATTAGCAGGTTTTAATAACTGACCAAATGAGGTGAACCCATCTGTTGCTTCAATGGAAACGGATTCCGGCTCAACCAGCGTAGCAGGGAAATTGACAGGAAACAAATCTTCTGCCAATGCCCGTTCCTTACCATTTAAAAGAATATGAGGCCAGGCTGGTTTTAGCGCTGTCGATTTCAAGTAAACCAATCCATCATTCAGCTCATGACATTTCCACGCGATATTTTTTCCACCCACTTTAACTTCAGTGGTATTATTCTCAATATTAATTTTTCTTATATGTCTCCTATCTACATCACCGTGATTGGAAGAGATAAACAATGATTTTTCATCTCTTGAAAGTCTCCAGTTTTCAACTTCTCCTTCACCTGGAGTCAAATCTTTCACATTTCCAGTTGCATCATTTCTCGCATAAATATGTAACCATCCTGATTTTTCCCATGGAAATAATAAATAACTATTTTTTGTCCAGATAAGCCTGTTTTCCGTTACCGGGAGATCTTCATTAAAAACAGATCCCATTCCATCGTCTGCCCTCCAGATTTCTTTGGTTGTCGCATTAGACAAATCAACAACTCTGATTTGCCATGGATAAGACTCACGTTTTGGTGAAAAGGGTAAATTAAATCTGATGGGGGCAATCCTTATGAAAGCAAGTTTATTTTCCGTTGGATGCCAAACAGGATCTGTATCTCTATCAACTGATGGATCGGGAAAAAATATTTTTTTACTCTCTAACTCATAAATCCCTACATAAGCATGCATCCCCTTTTGCAACCTGAAAGCCAGCCATTTCCCATTTGGAGAATATCGTAGTTGAGACACACTACCCATGACCTTAAAATATGGATTTACCACATAACCCGATGATTGCCATATAGCATGATGAACCTGATTATTCTGAATGAAAGAAAAATTACTGCTGTTGGGCGCCCATGCTGGGTCACTGCCTTTAGCTACCTTCATTTCAGATTTATCCTTCAGATTTAGTATATAAATGTGTCTGTCTGTTGGTTCCTGTAATTGTGCAGGATTTGCTGCCAATCCAGATTTATTAACTGGATTACCTCTTACAAAGAGCAATTTAGTTCCATCCGGAGAAAAGGAAAGGTTGCTTATCTCCATGCCATCATCTCCCTTAAAATGTGTTAATTTGATAGATTTGTAAGATGGGCTTTCGGCAAAATATACATTTCTGCTACCGGCTTCATTAAACACCCAAGCAGTTTTATTTCCCTGTTTGTCAACCGTTAATTCCGTGGGAAAAGGGACAGACAAGTAATCAGGTATAGACTGGGCCGACAAGTACATCGGTAAAAAAAGGAACAGATAACGAATCATAAAATTAAATTTAAGCAACTAAAAAAAACTTACGGCTTCCTTAAAATTTTGCCAGCGCGAACATCTTTATAAACACCACGATCAACCACTATTCTTCCATTCACTAATACATAAGGGATTCCTACGGGATACTGATGTGGATTTTCAAAGGTACTTTGATCCTTAATGGTTTGAGGATTAAAAATAGTGATATCCGCATAATTTCCAACCTTTAAATTTCCTCTATCTTTCAATCCCATGCGTTGAGCGGGTAAGGCCGTCATTTTATAAAGAGCCTGACTTAAGGTAAGTACCTTTTCTTCCCGAACATAATGACCTAAAATCCTGGGAAATGTGCCATAAGCCCGGGGATGAGGATGCCCCTTACCTGGTTCACTTAGTCGTCCATCGGAGGCAATCATGGTCATAGGATGTTTCATAATACGTCGAACGTCTTCTTCTGAAATAACATGAAAAATACAGCCAGCGCCCTGATGCAATTGTGCCTGAATAACTAAATCAGCACCATTTTCCATGGTCGGTTCCAATTTTTCCTGTATCGCCCAATCGTATAAGGTTTTTCCCTCCAATTCCGGCTTCCAGCTAAATTGACCAAATTGAATCCGTTTCAAATCCCCTCCCCCTCGGTCATTTAACAGATTGAACATAATGCCCTTTCTTACCGAATCTCTTAAAATGGGATCTGCCATTCTTGATGAAAAATCAATATTTTTATTTTTCTCCATTGCCCAGGCAGGAATTAAAACGCCAATATTTGTATAACTTGCCGTGTAAGGATATTGATCCATCATAATATCGAGGTTCACTTTCCTGGCTGAATCAACCAAGGCTAAAGTTAATTTACTGGCTCCCCACATAGGAATGCCAATAGCTTTATGGTGGGTTAAAACCACAGGAATATTGGCTTCCCTAGAAATAAGAATAGCCTCCTGCACCCCTTCGATCAGACCAAGCCCCTCTTCTCGTAGGTGGGAAGTGTAAATACCCCCCAGATTTGACACCACTTTGGACAGCTCAATCACTTCTTCTACTTTAGAAAATGAGCCTGGCAAGTATTTAAGCCCGGTGGAAATACCAAAGGCGCCCGCCTTCATATTTTCTGCCATAAGCCCCTTCATTTTTTCAAGTTCAGCTGATGTAGGCGCTCTGTTTTCCATGCCCATCACCTCATTTCTAACGGAATTATGGCCTACCAGATAGCCAACATTTAAACCAATACCCAATGATTCAAGCTCTTTAAAATAATCTGACAACGGAAGTGGACCGCCACCATCGGGTCCTCCAAGGGCGGTAGTAACCCCTTGCATCACATGACTTTTTGCCTCCGGGTCGAGCGTTAATGGTTCCAGATGGGCGTGAAGGTCTATAAATCCGGGGGAAACTATCAATCCTCTCGCATCAATTATCTTCTTCGCGGAACCTTTAATCCTTGGGGCTATTTTAACTATTTTACCACCTTTTACACCTATAGAAGCCTGTATAAAAGGTTTCGGTGAGGAGGCCTGATATAAGGTTCCATTTTTTATAATAATATCAAATGTCTGTGAAAAACTCACTTTCGTATAAGATAGAAAGAGGAACAGATAAATAATTCGCTTCATTTAAAAAACATTTTGTACATTGAATTTGCAAATTAATCTAAAAAATAAGTATTTCAGACATGAATGAATCAAATATTTCCTTAGACCCTAAAATGGCCGGTATCATCAGCCACTTTACCATCGTTGGCTGGTTTATTGCCTTTGTCTCCAAAAAAGATGATCAGGAAAATGTCTATTTTTATTTAAGACAAACCCTGGGCATTCATCTTATATCTTTAGCCCTTTATTGGATTCCTACATTTATGTTTTTTGGAGGCACGCTTAGACTTATTGGCGGATTAGGAATTTTCGCCTGTTGGATTATTTCCCTTTTGGGCGCAATAAATGACGAGCAAAGAAAGATTCCCGTTTTAGGTAATTTTTTTCAGGAACAATTCAGAAATCTTTAATTTGCTTCTTTTTCTTCAATGAGCGCTTGTATAACGTGTGCTGCGGCATGAAGACCAAAAAGAGCAGGTAAATAGGAAATTGTACCGTAAAATGACTTTTTATACCTATTCCCATCCGTTAATTGAAGGGAGGAAGGTATCACCGGAGCATTAGATGCTACGACGGGTATATTCCTTTTCCAGCCCATTTTCCTGTATGATTTCCTTATTTGATGGGCAAATGGGCAATTTTTCGTTTCAAAAAGGGAATAAACACCCACGCCAACGGGATTTATTCTACCCCCGGCTCCCATGGAACTTATGATAGGTGTGTCAGAATGTTGACAACAAGCCAGTAAATTAAGTTTAGGTTGAACACTATCGATGCAGTCCAAAATGTAATCAAATGGTTCGTTTAACAATTTTTGCATATCCTCAGGCTCCTGAAAATGGGATATTAATGTTAGCTTTATATCTTTATTAATGTCTAGAAGACGTTGAGCCATTACCTCCGTTTTATGTAATCCCAGGGTAGAATCTAAGGCTATCAGCTGCCTGTTTTTATTTGAAACATCCACACAGTCACCATCTACCAGGGTCATAGAACCTATACCTGCCCTGCCTAAAAATTCTGCTGCAAAACTTCCAACACCTCCCAATCCTACAATTAACACCTTAGAAGCTTTCAATGTATTTACTGCTTCTTGTCCAATTAAAAGAAGGGTTCTCTCTAACCATGCATCTACCATAATAGACTATTTTTATAATGACTTAATTGTAAAATTTCAAAGTTGATAAATTTTACTTGAATTATAATAAAATAATATAGATTTGCACGAAAAGAGAAACTACTCAAGCTAAACAAGTTACTATTACATGATGCCACCTAACGAAAGCATTCATCAGAACGGCTTTACCAAAGTCCTTTTAAATATTTTGCTTATCGTTCCACTGGTTGTAGCAGGTTATTTATATGGATTAGCGAGTATAAATGCGAGCAAGCAAGTTACATCGGACCATTTTATTTATGATTATCGGGAAATATATGCCAATCATGTTCAATATCGAAAAGAATGGGGCACAGATTCCTTTTTACTGTTTAAAGTAAAAAAATACTACTTTGGGGTTTTAAAATATGAAAGACCCAGCCTTACGGACCAAACATACGCTGGACTGGATTTATTATCATCATTTTTTAATAAACTAACAGAGAGGAATTCTCAAGTAAGAATCGCTTATTATGGTGATTCAGGCGTGGAAGCTGATTTGGTTACGCAAACATTAAGAGATAGTTTACAACAAATATTTGGAGGATCCGGTGTTGGATTTATTCCTGTTGTCTCCCGCGACCCGGGTTTCAGGCAATCTATCACCCACTATTTTTCCAATCTGTGGCGATGGGAATCATTGGAAAATCCCAGACCTATGAGAAAGAATCCCGGGATTTCCGGAAATTCTTTCTATACCCAGCAAATTGATTCCATTTCCGACCAAACGGCTTGGATATCCTATCGGGGAAAATCCTTTTCATCGAGAACGGCTACTTTTCCCAGTATGCGCTTTTTTTATGGTAAAAATGAAATTGACCAATCCAATGGATTTCTGGAATGGGAAATTAATAAAACCCAAAAATCGAGTCCCTTAGATAAAAATGAGTTGCTCAATGAGATTTCATTGTTTGACTTTCCAGTTTCACAAATACGCATAAAAGCTAACCTTCCAAATAGTTTACCTGTTTATGGTTTTAGTATAGAAAGCACACAAGGGGTAATTCTCGATAATTTTGCCTTAAGGGGTATAGATGGTAGCAGATTAACCAGAATTCCCATTGCCTTATTGAAGGAGTTTCAACATACATTGAAATATGATTTGCTCATTTTTTCTTACGGTTTAAATGTAACCAATCCCGCGAGAAGGGATTATTCAGAATATGAGGAAAAAATACTTCAACTCATAAAGCATTATCGGAAAGCATTTCCTGAGGTTCCCATATTAATCATCGGTCCGCCAGACAAAGGAATGGGAGGCCCGGGGAATTGGGTATCTGACCCCAGTGTTCCGCGTATCACTAAAGCAATGAGAAAAGCAGCCATAAAAAGTGAAACGGCCTTTATCAGTTTATATGAAGTGATGGGCGGTCAGGGAAGCATGGTAAGATGGGTGGAAAAGGAACGACCCAGATTAGCAAGTACCGATTATACTCATTTTAATTATGAGGGCGCAGATAAAATAAGTCGGGAATTATTGCATATTTTTCTTGCTCAGACAAGTACAACACATCGTAGAGAACCAAAATAATCAGGGTACAATGACCACCATATTTTCAACATTTTTCCATGAACTCTGGCAATATGACCCACATAATCCACTACAATTTAGTAGTATTACTTTTTTAATATTATTTGTTGTCGTTTACTTTTTATATTACCTGATAAAAAAAAATATTCCCCTAAGGAATATATACTTACTTATATTTTCTCTTTTTTTCTACTATAAAAGCAGTGGTTGGTATTTTTTACTTCTCCTAAGCACAGCTTGGGTCGATTTTACCATTGCGCACTTTTTATTTTACCAAAAGGGAAACACTAAAAAACTGCTCATTGCATTAAGTCTATTCATTAATTTGGGCGTTTTAGCTTATTTTAAATATTCTCATTTCTTTAGTGAGGTATTTAATGAATTTTTTGGAGCCACCTTTAAATGGGAAGCCCTTTTCCTACCCGTTGGCATTTCATTTTTCACCTTTCAGTCCTTAAGTTATAGTATTGATGTTTATCGGGGTGATCTTGTTCCCTTAAGCGCCGGAAAAACAAGCGTAAAAGGAATAATAATGAGTTTTCTGAATTACTGCTTTTATATAAGCTTTTTTCCACAACTTGTTGCGGGCCCAATCGTTAGAGCTTCCCAGTTTTTACCTCAAATAACAATGCCTTCAAAACTTGGTGTGCTGCAAGCTGGGCATGGGTTATTTTTATTTAGCTGTGGCTTATTCAAAAAAATTATCCTATCCGATACCATCGGTGTATTCTGGGTGGACAGGGTTTTTGAAAATCCTTCTCTTTATTCCGGCATGGGAAATCTTTTAGCCGTTTATGGTTACACTTTACAAATATATCTTGATTTTTCAGGATACTCGGATATGGCTATTGGCCTGGCCCTTATAATGGGTTTCACTTTAACAGAAAATTTCAACCGCCCTTATTTATCCACTTCTTTGCAAGAATTTTGGCGAAGATGGCATATTTCTCTATCTACCTGGCTTCGCGATTATCTATATATTTCACTGGGAGGTAACAGGGGAAGTAAGCTAAAAACCTATATAAATCTATTCCTGACCATGCTGCTAGGTGGTTTATGGCATGGAGCGGGCTGGATGTTTATTATCTGGGGTGGTTTGCATGGTGTAGGTTTAGCTCTCGACAGATTACTTTCCTCTGCGGGTCAATTTTTAAGTAAACCCCTGAGTAAAAGTTTTATACTCATTCTTAGTTTGCTGGGTGGAATAAGTGCTTACTTATTTTTCAAAATGACGGGTGAAACGATGGAAAAATGGCAGGTAATGGAGTGGCAGCTATTTGTTCTACACCTTGCTTTAGGGGCAACTTTATTATTTTCATTAGGTGTTTTGATTGAAAAATGGGGTAAAAGCTTTAAAATCCCCTTATTAATATCGGGTATTTTTACCTTTCATTTTGTTGCATTTTGCTGGATATTTTTCAGAGCGGGAGCTATTGGTTCCATTTTACCTTCCGGTGAATTAATGGGAAAAGTATTATCAAAATTGGCTTCTATTCATTTTGACCCTTCATTTATAATGGAAGTTCATGATAAAACGCCTTATGTGTTACCCGCTATTTTGTTTGGTTTTATATTACATTTTTCCCCTATTATTCTTAAAGAGAAAATAACTCATTGGTTTAGTAAGCAATCTTTTGTTGTTCAGGCCATTTTGGTATCACTTGTTATAACCAGTGTTTTGATATTAAACACACAGAGAACGGTACCATTTATTTATTTTCAATTTTAAATCAGGGATGGGCAGCCACCCAAATTTCCCCATCTTCAAAAAACTCCTTTTTCCAAATGGGAACGGTTTCTTTTAGGGTATCGATAGCATATTGGCAAGCTTCAAAGGCAGCTGCTCTATGAGGGGTTGAAACGGCGATAATCACCGCAATATCGCCAACGAGTAATTCCCCTACCCGATGATGGATAATCACCTTCAAAGCACCCCATCTTTCCTCCAGAGTTAGCCCAATTTTTTGCATTTCCTTTATAGCCATTGGCGTATATGCCTCAAATACAAGTTTTAAAACTTTCTTTTTTTGGGTTTGATTTCTTACCGTTCCTACAAAAATAGCCTGACCTCCTGCATTAGGAGAAGAGGCCATAGTATAACAATCTATTACACTAAGAGGTAACGATGAAATTTCAATAGATGTCATAAAGAAAGCATTTAAAGTCAAAATTGGAATATTTAATTTTATAAATGCCCGGAATTTTGGCGATGATAAAAATTCAACAAGACAAAATTTTTATAAATATTATCGGCTGGTGAAATTCGAACGTAATGTGATGGACCAACTTTCAGAGTCATAAAAATCAATCATAATTTAATATTTCATTCATCAGGCCCTGATCATCGTTGACTTGTTTAAATTTCAATTTATTTAAATCACCCAATGGTGAAATAAGTGATTCCGCCATTTTATCTATAGCGACGGTAGATAAAACGGTCTGTATGTAGGCTTCAATTAGGTCATCCAGACCAATACCAAGTTTATTAAAGTCCCTTCTATCCATTAATAATAAGCGGTGTGTATCGCTGTCCCATTCACCTGAAGGCAACTTATAAGAAAGATTAGTTCCCAGCATGTCCCATGAGGATGCATCAGAAGTCCAATTATCCTCTAAAGGTAATTTTGCCCTTCTGGCATAAGTACAAAGGGGCAAAATACCATTTTCTGTAGAGCTGACCATCATTCTCAGGTCTGCGACAAAGGTTCTTCCCTTTGCATTGGGTATCGTTCCCACATGATATAACTTTCCCGTCAAGGTTTCGGAACTCCAGTTATAGTTACCTATTAAACTTTGGACAACAAACCGGTCATAAGGGAATTCAAGTTTCATGAAATCCTCGAGTTCCCGTTCTGATACTATGGTGAAAACGCCCTGACCTGAGTTGCTATATGGCACTTTGATTACGCCCTGCCCTCCAAACTCGGAAATGTATTGAGGAATTTCTTCCTTTTTCACGTCCCATATCGTTTGCGGGGTATTAATATGTAAGCCAAAAGTTTCCCATTCCTTATTAAAATCGGAATAGGCTTTTGCTGCCGTCATTTTATTTCTACCCCCTGCCAGACAAGCAATAATAGGGTTAAATATGAGGGTTTTACTTTGAAGCGGAATTCTGGTCCAGGGTCTTTGGGTAACATATCTGAAGGCCGCTCTGATTTGCTTCCATTGCCCGTTTTCATCCATTATTTCAAGAACACCTTGTTGAAAACGAGCAAAATCATTACTATCCTCATCGAAAAATGGCACTAAATAAACCTTTTCCATACAGGTATCAGCCAACACCGCGGCATAACCGGTGGCCTCCATCAAATTCTTATCGTACAACACAGCAAGTCCTCCTTCAATGGTCGCATTTTTAAGAATGTAGGGATAAAAAGTTCGTTCAATTAAATCTTTATAGCTCCCTTGTTCCTGATGGTCGTCGGTCAGCGGCATAGATTTTTGTCCCGACGGACAGGAATTATTTTCTATAATAACCATCTGCCTTCGCCCACTCGCTGAGGTAACATTCAATAAATCGGCACCAGCCCACAAAAAGTGACTGCATTGATAGGATAAAATAGCTTTGAGTGCCTGCGGTTTAACCAAAGGATGCAAATGACAATACCTGCTAACAATACGGTCTTTATCCAGATTCAGAAAAAATGAAACCATCGGGTGGATAGCAGCATTCAGTGCTTTCGGATAAAAATGATTAATAGGATCGAATTCACCGGGAGAAAATAATCTGACAGACCTGGGTGAAATGGCCTGACTATACATTGGGCTCATTGCTCGTAGTCATCTTCTTCATCCAATGCTTGAAGCCATTTTTTAGGATTATTATATTTTTTCTTTTCGGGCGCTGGCATTAAACGCTTACCCCTGGTTCGTGAGGTTTCATCAACCAGTTGTGGCTCCTTTTTAATTGGTTCCTTTTTCTTCTTACTCATGAGTAAAAAACACTTTTTAAAATCAAAAAAAAAGAAGAAATCTGAATTAATTTTGAATTTTTTAGAAAATACACGCTAAATTGTATAATTAAAATGATACCTGCTTTTTTAACAAGGAAAATACTGAGTTTTTATGAAAATGTTGTTAATAGATTCTGATGAAAAAAACAGAATTAATTGGCAAAAATGGTGGGAGAAATGTGGGTTTCTATGTGAAATTGCACCGGATTTTAAAAGTGCTTTATTAAAAATAGACAGTCATTCCTACGACGTTATTTTATTATTTTTGCATGATCAAATTACCGAAGGTCTTCAAATAACAAAAATGATTCGTTTAGAAGATACTGGAACTGGACTGTTTATTGTTTATGATCACAGCACCTTCAACCAGATTATTCCATTTTTAGAAACGGGTGCCGATGATTGTATCCATCGGGACATCGATCCGAAGGAATTCTGGGCTAGAATAAAGGTGATTAACCGAAGAAGATTCAATCTGCCTAATACCTCCATTCAATTCGGTAAGTTAGTCCTTTTTCCTCAGGAACATCAGGTAACCGTTGAAGAAGAAGAGTTAATCCTGACTAAAAAAGAGTTTGATCTGCTTTTTTATCTCATTAGAAATAAAAACAGGGTACTCACCAAAGAGAAAATCGCAGAGCACCTTTGGGGGGATCACATGGAGGAAAGTGCTAATTTTGAATTTATTTATGCTCATGTCAAAAATTTAAGGAGAAAATTAGCCTCTTTTGAATGTGACGATTACATAAAAACAATCTATGGCATAGGTTATAAATGTCATTTGTAAATAGAATAACGATGAAAATTGAATTAAGAAATTTATATTTCGATGACTATTTTGGTTTAAAAGAAGCTATGATCGAAGCCTATGCAGGCATAGGTGGTGATTATTGGCAATTAGATGACATCAAAAAATTATTGGATTTATTTCCAGAGGGACAATTATGCGTTCTCGTCGATGGGAAAGTGGTCGCCTCCGCATTATCTATAATCGTTGACTACAAAAAATTCGGAGATAATCATACCTTTCAGGAAATCACAGGAAATTATACCTTCAATTCCCATTTTGCCGACGGAGATGTTCTCTACGGCATTGAAATGTTTGTCGCACCAGAATATAGGGGTTTGCGATTGGGAAGAAGACTCTATGACAGACGAAAGGATTTATGCGAAAAGCTAAATCTGCGCGCCATCATAGCCGGAGGTAGAATTCCAAATTATAAACATTATGCCGAATTGATGACCCCAAGGGAATATTTGGAAAAGGTAAAACTCAAGGAAATTTATGATCCTACCCTTACTTTTCAAATGTCCAATAATTTTCACGTAAAAAAAATTCTTAAAAATTACATGCCAGGAGATACAGAATCGAAAGATTTTGCTACCCTCCTCGAGTGGAACAATATCTATTTTCAAGGAAAAGAAGAACTAAGCGCTAACAGCAAACAGATGGTGCGCCTGGGCCTCGTACAATGGCAAATGAGGCTTTTTAGAAACTTTAATGCGCTGCTCGAACAAGTGGAATACTTCGTCGATGCAGTCAGCGATTATAAATCTGATTTTATTGTCTTTCCCGCCCTTTTCAATGCCCCACTTTTAGCTGAATTTAATCATTTGGGTGAGGCAAAAGCGGTCCGTGAACTGGCACGTTATACCGAGCCTCTTCTGCAAAAATTTATTGAATATGCCATGGCATATAATATTAATATCATTACCGGCAGTATGCCCATTGTCGAAGACGGTCATTTGCTAAATGTTAGTTATCTATGTCGCAGAGACGGTACCTGGGACGGGTGTTATAAAATCCATCCCATGCCCTCAGAACTCTCTGCATGGGGTATGGTTGGAGGTAATAAACTTAAAATATTTGACACCGATGCTGGTAAAATTGGCATTCTCATTGATTATGATATTTGTTTCCCTGAACTCGCCCGCTGGTACGCCCTAAATAATGTCCAGATCCTTTTCGTTCCCTTTCTTACCGACACCCAAAATGGCTACAACAGAGTGCGTTTATGTGCACAGGCGAGGGCCATTGAAAATGAATGCTATGTGGCCATCGCTGGTTGTGTGGGAAATCTGCCCAAAGTGAACAACATGGATATCCAATACGCCCAATCAGGCATCTTTACCCCAACCGATTTTGCTTTTCCCGTAAATGGCGTTCGGGCCGAAGCTACCCCAAATTCAGAAATGACCGTGGTGGCAGATGTTGATTTGGAATTATTGAAAGAATTACATGCCTTCGGTAGCGTTCAGGCCCTCAATAACCGACGTAGCGATATGTACGATATTCGATTTAGAAAAATGACCTAAAATTATGAAAATCAATGTTTTAATTTTTTTTTCAGAAAACTTTTAAACATTTTTTTTCAAGTAGTATATTTTTTAAAAAATTCTTCGGAATCTTGCACTTTATTTTGAATCAATATCCTCAAAACTCCTTATGGATAATAATCCAATTTTGCGCTACAGCGATGCTGAACTTGATGAGTTTCGCGAAATTATAGAAACTAAACTGCGTCGTGCTACCAAGCACTTGACTGAGCTACAAGAGCAAATTGTTGAAATCACAGAAAACACAAGTGATGAGCACGGAGGCGACTGGGTTGACGATAGTAGTATCAATAACGATGTCGAGATGCTAAATAATATGGCTATACGTCAACGTGTCCATATTCAAGATCTCCAAAATGCTTTCGTAAGGATTAAAAATAAGTCCTACGGCATTTGTATAGTTACCGGTGAACTCATTGACAAAAGAAGACTCCTTGCCGTGCCAACAACAACAAAAAGTATGGCCGCTAAAGTTTCTGAACAACAGCAACCACCGGAGAAGAAAATCAAACCTGTTCAGGAATCCTCTGAAGAAAAAAAAGATAATGAAAAAGTGGTTCCACAAAAGAGGATTATTACTACGGTAATTCGCAAATCTTCTCCAAATAAAAAGAAACCTGCCGTCGATCCCGATGATTTCGACGATGATCTTTTAGGTGTTACATCTGCTAAAGATGCTTTTGGCGATGATGATGCTGCCCTTCTTTATGGCGATGTTAGCGACCTGGATGATGATATAGCCGACGATTCTTCTGACATGGATGATAATGATTCTTATGACGAAAGAGATGATTCAGGCGATGATGATGACGATTTTAATTAATCGCCCGGGTTGAAAACTTCCAAAAATCAACCTTTTTTAGTGGTTTTATCCTTCCTGGCTATTTATATTATTTGGGGTTCTACCTATTTAGTTAATTTCATAGCCATGGAGGATATTCCTCCTTTTATGCTTTCCGGCACAAGATTTCTTCTCGCAGGCTCAATTATGGCAGCTATAGGTTTTGTGAAAAAAGATCCCTTACCTCAATGGCAAAACGTTAAGTCTGCCGCTGGCATGGGTTTTCTTTTTTTAGTTGTGGGCACGGCTATGGTGGTTTGGGCAGAACAGTTTATCGATACTGGTTTGGCAGCTCTCATGGCTGCTTTCGAACCTGTTATGGTCGTTCTTTTTGTTTGGTTATTAGATAAGAGAAAACCTGATTCAAAAACCATTATGGGATTGCTTCTGGGAATGACAGGCATCTATGTTCTCGTCGGACAACCTGAATTTCCCTGGAATAAAGACACCTTCAAAGGCCTTTTTGCTATAAGTGCTGCCATTGTAGCCTGGGCATGGGGCACAGTGGCTGTGAAAAATACCCGACTTCCTACATCTAAATCCTTTTCTGCCTCCTTACAAATGATTTTCGGAGGTTTAATTCTTTTATTCTTCTCTTTTATAAACGATGAGCCCGCTCATTTCATTTTCCAACAAGTGTCAACGAAAAGTTGGTTGGCCTTCAGTTATCTTACTCTTGCTGGTTCAATTATTGCTTTTTCAGCTTTCCAATACTTATTGCATCATGTAAAACCTGAAAAAGTGGCTACCTCCAACTATGTTAATCCGGTTATTGCCGTGTTTTTAGGTTGGCAATTAAATAACGAAAATCTGACCGGTCATTCACTCCTTGCCGCATTCCTCCTGTTATTAGGAGTGTTTCTCGTAAATCTAAACTTACACAAACAAAATTAGCCGTTCCTTAGGGTGCTTAATACTTTGAATGCTGCATCTAAATCTTTTGTGGAAACTACTAAAGTAAATTCATTCGACGTAGAAATCACCTCCACCAGATTTATACCATTCCAGGCAAATTCCCTTAAAATAAAGTAGTAAAAGCCATATAATACCCTATTTTCTGCCGGCAATAAAAAAGTAAGAACGGTTAAATCTCTCTCCCTCTCTATGCATTTCTCCTTTCGGAAAATTTGAATCAGATCGCTTTCCAACGATTCATCCACAAGTATAGTGGTCTCAGTTACCCCCTGTGAAATGGAATGAAACGATTTGGGCAGTTCCGCTGCTCTTGCAAGTAACGACGCCTGCGCTTGGATAAGCGTTCCCGAGGCTACAAACGTATAATCAACTATATTTGACCTCACCCGAACATCCCTTAATTTTGATATAAATCGCACCAGATTAGGCTCTTGCTTTTGCTCTACCTGAATAGGTAACCTATTAATAGCCATTATAATAGCACTCGTTTGAACGCCCTTACCTATTATTTTTTCTACTGGCTTTTGTATTTTTCTGGCTAAGGAAGATATATTTATTAATCCTTCTCTCAATGATTCCATTAAAAAGGGAGAACGCTTTATTTCTTCTTCAACTATTTCAGACAATTTCTTCATTGTTAAATTTTTAACAAAAGTAAAGTATTTTGTACAAAAAAGATATGTTTGTTGGTTCTGATAATCCTGACTTTTACTTTTGTAGCATAAAACGGCAACATGGAAGTTTGGAAATTTGGTGGCACGTCTGTCGGTAGTCCTCAAAGAATGAGGGAAGTAGCCGAATTGATTTATTCTGGAAAGCAACGTTGGATTGTATTATCTGCCGTTTCAGGTACGACCAACAAACTGGTCGCTTTCAATGAGGCTGTTAAAGCAAATGATTTCAATAGAGGTACTGAAATCATCCATGAATTCGAAAAGGAATATGATTTATTTATTAAAGACTTACTGCCTGAACTCTCTTATCGGGAAATGGGGTTTTCTGTCTTGACTGATTTTATTTCTCTGCTGAATCTTACCCTTACATCACCTTTTGCAGAACCGACAGCCAAATTGATATTAGCGCAGGGAGAGATTTTATCTACTCATCTTTTCCATATTTATCTAAAATATCGCGGTTTTAATGCAGCTCTTGTGTCTGCATTAGATTTCATGCAAATTCTACCCGACGGTGAACCAGATTTTGAATGGATTTCAAAGCGGCTATCCTTTATTATGGATGATTATGGTCAATATGATCTATGGATAACCCAAGGATATATTTGCAAAAATGCCAACGGAGAAATTGATAATCTGCAACGAGGGGGCAGCGATTATACAGCTACCATATTAGGTGCGGCTGTCAAAGCGGAGGAGATTATTATCTGGACCGATATAGACGGCATGCACAACAATGACCCGAGACACGTTCAAAACACCTATCCTATTAGAAAAGTTTCCTTTAGAGAAGCTGCCGAACTAGCCTATTTCGGTGCAAAAATTCTACATCCTACCTGCGTTATACCTGCTGAAAATGCAGGTATTCCCATACGTTTAAAGAACACATTCACTCCAAATACCTCTGGAACCTTAATCTCCAGAGAAACATCAGGCCATTTGGTCACCGCCATGGCCGCAAAGGACAACATTACCGCTATCCGTATCAGATCGGGTAGAATGCTCAATGCATTTGGATTTTTACGCCGCGTTTTTGAAGTATTTGAAAAGCATCATACCTCCATCGATATGATAACCACCTCAGAGGTATCTGTTTCTCTTACTATAGACGATAAAAGTAAACTGAGCCAAATCATAACTGATATTTCACCTTTTGGGGAAATACAAGTTGAGGAAGATTTTTCCATTATTAGTATTGTGGGAGATAATATTGCCAAGGCAGAAAAATTATTACCGGGCATCTTTGAGGTTCTGGAGGGCATACCTATTCGCATGGTATCCTTTGGCGGAAGTCCAAATACGATCTCTATTTTAGTTCCTTCTAATGATAAAGTTATTTCCCTTCAAAAATTAGATCGCATATTATTTCATACTCATCCTTTAACCCAACAAAAAACAAACATTCAGTAGGTATTTTAGGTTAGGGCAATTCTGAATGTATTTCCACGCAACCTGACCCGAATATTTTCGGTCAGGTTGTTGTTTTTTACGTCCTTATCTCAGGCTTTTACTCTTTATTATTATTTCTGCAAAATATGTGTATTAAAACACTTATATTACTATCTAAAGCGTCGGATTTACAAAAAAACCTGATCATTCAATCTCAAAGTTTATAAAAAAGGCGTTTTCAACGCTGTTGATAATGTAATGGTAAAAGTTTTGCTGCATTCGATGCTCATCAGGAGGTATTCCTTTTCTTAAATACCAAATCTTTAGTTGCTTATTATCTCATTCATTTTAATTATAAAAACTATGCATCGTATTATCTTAAGTCTTATTTTAATATTTCCTTTATTAACCGTAGCTCAGGCTCCTGAAAAAATTAATTTTCAGTCGATAATTAGGAATAAGGAGGGGGTAATATGGAGCAATAAATTAGTATCATTTAAAATAGGCATTCTGGAGGGGGATGCCAACGGAACGATAAGTTACCTTGAAACGCATACCAAAACAACTGATATGTCCGGGCTAATTAGCTTACAAATAGGGACGGGAAACATTTTATCAGGATCGTTTCATCAAATAAATTGGGGTAATGCACCTCATTTTATTCGCCTGGAAGCTGATTTTGAAGGTGGAAACCAATTTTCTCTTTTAGGCACGCAACTATTATCAAGCGTTCCTTACGCCCTTTTTTCTAACGTAGCAGATACCACCTTACATGAAAAAGCGGAGATTGACCCTGTTTTTAACTTAAGTATAGCTAAAGGGATATCTCAGGCAGACACAGCCTATTGGAACAGAACGGGAAATAATCCCGGAGATATTCAAATGTGGAACGGCTCAGTTTGGGTGAATGTACCCGCTGGTCTGCCCGGACAAATTTTAACTATTTCTCCCAATGGAAATCCAGGTTGGCTGTCTTCTGTAAATACCGTTTTACCTACCGTATCCATGACTGGATTATCAGAAATATTTTCAAATTCTATTCGTTTTAGTGCACAAGTTTTATCCGATGGCGGTGGTCATATTACCTCAAAAGGCATCGTTTACGGCACCCAAATACTACCTACCTTACTTGACCAATCGGTCATAAACGGAACAGAAGCAGGAACATTCGAAGGTACCGTCACAGCACTTTTACCAAATACCAGGTATTATTTTCGTGCCTTTGCTACCAATGAACAAGGTACGCGATATAGTAATCAGTTATTAGAAAATACGACCTCTTTGGTTACTGACGTGGATGGTAATATATATCAAAGTGTGAAAATTGGCACCCAAATATGGTTGAAGAAAAATCTGATGGTAACTAAATATCAAAATAGAGACTCTATTCATGAGGTGATTTCCGACGGATTGTGGCAAAACTTACTCGTCGGAGGGTGGTCAAATATCGATAACATATCTGATAATAACGAAACCTACGGAAAACTTTATAATTGGTTTGCCGTTTCAGATGAAAGAAAATTATGCCCTCAGGGTTGGAAAATTCCATCTGACGACGATTGGACTGTCCTAACCAGTTACTTAGGTGGTCTTGACGTTGCTGGAGGAAAACTAAAATCGACAGGTATTACCTTTTGGCAAATACCTAATGCGTGGGCTAATAATATAAGCTATTTTACTGGTTTACCAAGCGGCTATCGCGATGAACTGGGTATCTTTTTTGGCGTCGGCTATTACGGCCTTTGGTGGAGTTCTACCAACAATGGAACGGAAGCCTGGGCAAGATATGTTTACAATGAATTTAATTATGCCTCAAAAGAAACCTTAAGCAAAAACCGAGGACTATCCATAAGGTGTTTAATAGAATAAAAATGTATTCTCTATGATTCGTAACCCGAGTGCTTTTATTACCCAACTTATTTATACCCGACACGCTAAAGATTTTTTATTCATCTCCAGTGGAGTGATCATGGCAAGCATTGGGCTAAAGGGTTTCTTACTTCCAAATAATTTTTTAGATGGTGGAGCAATGGGCGTGTCTTTGTTGCTGAAAATATTAACCAATGTCGATTTATCACTTTTAATTATTTTGGTTAATCTTCCCTTCATCATTTTGGGCGCCAGGCAAATTTCCATATCCTTTTCCGTAAAAAGTAGTCTGGCCATTTTACTTCTGGCCGTTTTAGTTCATTT
>JANQZX010000097.1:0-13702 GCA_030728245.1 Saprospiraceae bacterium
GAACATCCCCGTTTAATGCTTACTAATTCCCTGGTAGAAGAAATCAAATTAAAAAGAAAAAATGATGCTGTTTTAGATAAATATGCTTTGGCGGTGATTGCTTCGGCAAATGGCATTATAAATAAGGCGCCATTAGGCAGAGTATTAATTGGCCCCCGATTGCTAAGTGTTAGTCGTGAGTTATTACATAGGGTAACAAATCTATCCCTCGCATTTCATTTGACGTCCGATCCAAAATATCTTGATGCTGCAGTGAGTCAAATGAAAACCGTTTGCGCTTTTACCGATTGGAATCCTTCCCATTTTCTTGATGTGGCTGAAATGACCAATGGCGTGGCAATTGGCTACGATTGGCTTTATAATCACATGAAGAAAGAGGAGATTGAATTGATTCGTTCTGGATTAAAAACGAAAGGGCTGGACGAATATAAAAAGGCTTACGATGCTGCCTGGTGGAGCAAAGGCGATAATAACTGGAATCAGGTGTGTAACGGAGGCCTCATCGTTGGTGCACTGGCCATTGCGGAGACTGACCCTTCTTATGCGACCACTTTTATCCCGAAAGCTTTGACAAATCTACCTTATTCAAATAAATATTACGCGCCAGACGGTGCCTGGTACGAAGGTCCCGGTTATTGGTCTTATGCCACAGAATATTTATCGTATGCCATGTCAGCCATGCAATCGGCTTTGGGAAATATGGGAAATCTTGAAAGTACCAAAGGCTTGGAAAATGCAGGTTATGTTCCCATGATTTGTGCCGGTCCCTCTAATCTTATCCTCAATTTTGCTGACTCAGGAGAGAATTCAAAGGCAACGACTTCTCCTGCTATGTTGTTTTTAAGCAATATTTATAATAAACCTCTTATTGCTAATTATTTGCATGCTTATATAAAATCTTCCATCGCCCTAGCTAATCCTTTTCATGTTTTATGGTACAAAGCGCCTACTTCAGAACCTCTTAATTTGCCCCTGGATCAATATCTTGATGGTGAAATAAATGAATTGGTGCTACTTCGTAGTAGTTGGACAGACCCCAATGCTACCTGGATTGGTATGAAATCGGGGGTGAATAGTTCGCCTCATGCTCATCTTGATTTAGGTAATTTTGAGTTGGAAGCTGGTGGAGTAAGATGGGCAAAGGATTTAGGTTCAGATGATTATAATTTGGATGGCTATTGGACTATGGGGGTGAATGGAAAAAGATGGTCTTATTACCGTCTAAATTCTTTTAGCCATAATGTGCCATTGCTGGGAAATAAAAATCAGTATGAACTGGCAAAAGCCCGATTTATTCAGAAAGAGCTAAATGTGGTAAATCCTTCCGCAACGCTCGATCTGACAGAAGCCTACAAGGATTTTTCATCAAAATCTACGAGAAAAATTAGTTTGGCAGATCAAAGGAAAAATGTCATAATAGAGGATAATTTTTCCTTACTTAAACCAACGGAAGTGGCTTGGGGGATGCTAACGGGTAATACCATTGAACTAATAAAGGGAGGTAAAGCCATTTTGAGAAATGCAACCATTACCTCAAAATGGCTGGAATTGGAAATTATTTCACCCAAAGGAGCAGAATTTTCTGAAGAATCAGCTATTCAAAAAGCACCTGAAAAAACAAATGTCGGTCATTCCCGACTTATGGTTCGTTTACCCAATCAATCTGGAAATGTGAATGTTACCATCAAAATGTCCTTAAAAAATTATTAATGCTGTGTCAATGAAAAATTTATCTTATTTCACCTTAATTTTCTTCTCATTTTTAGGGATGACCTTGAATGTAAATGGTCAGGATTTGTCCGATATAGCAAAATTAAAAATGCCCGACCACCCAAGAATTTTATGGTTTGAAGAGGATATCAATCCATTGGTTCAGGAAATATCAAAGGAGGTTCAGTGGCAGAAAATTCATAAGGCTATTCTGTCTGAAAGTGATAAAATGTTAAGTTTGCCAACGCTGGAAAGGATTCAAATAGGTAAAAGACTCTTAGATAAATCAAGAGAATGTCTGAAAAGGGTGTTTTATCTATCCTATTCCTATAATGTAACCCGAGACCCAAAATATTTGGAAAGAGCAGAAAAGGAACTGCTGAAGGTGTCAAATTTTACAGATTGGAATCCTTCTCATTTCCTGGATGTTGCGGAAATGACCATGGCTGTCTCTATCGGATATGATTGGCTTTTTAAGCATCTTTCTGACAATTCCCGAAGTATCATCAGGGAAGCTATTTTGAAAAAAGGTCTGGAGCCTTCCATGAATCCAAAATTCAATTCGTGGTTGAAGGCAACGCATAATTGGAATCAGGTATGCAATGCAGGTATGACTTTTGGTGCATTAGCTATTTATGAGGATAATCCTGAACTTGCAAAAAGTATCATCCAGCGTTCCATTACGTCCATTAAGTTACCTATGGCAGATTATAATCCAGATGGGGCCTATCCGGAAGGTTATGGATATTGGGTTTATGGAACGAGTTTTAATCTAATGTTCCTGAGTGCCATTGAAAAACTATATGGGCATGATTTTAATTTATCAGCTACGCCTGGCTTTTTAAAAACAGCAGCTTATTTTGAAAACATGGTGGGTACCTCAGGTAAAGCGTTTAATTATGCTGATGCTCAAGGTGGTGCGGGATTGACTGCCTCTGTTTTTTGGTTCGCAAATAAATCGAAAGATCCTTCTTTGTTGTATAATCAGGTTAAATACCTGGATAAAAAAGTAGGTGGCGATCGTTTGTTTCCCGCTATCATGATTTGGGGTAGGGGTCTTTCTTTGTCAAATGTAAAGGAACCTTCAAAATTGATTTGGACAGGTCAGGGCCCCAATCCAGTAGCTTTAATGCGTAGTTCCTGGAGTGATCCAAAGGCTATTTATGTCGGATTTAAAGCGGGTTCTCCAAGCGTAAATCATGGTCACATGGATATCGGTTCCTTTGTGATGGATGCTATGGGGCAGCGTTGGTCCATGGATTTTGGCATGCAGGAATATGAATCATTAGAGTCTAAAGGTATTAAATTATGGGGTAAGGAACAAGGTTCTCAACGATGGGATGTATTTCGATATAATAATTTGGCGCACAGTACCCTAACCATTGATGGACAATATCAGAAGGTGGATGGATACGCGAAAATAGATGGATTTACAGATTCTCCTGCCTTTTTAAGTGCTTTCAGCGATTTGACGTCTGTCTATAAAGGCCAGATTAACAAATTATCTAGAGGTGTCGCCATTGTTAATAAATCATACGTCGTAGTGAGGGATGAAATGGAAACCTCAGAAAATAGCAAGGTGTTACGCTGGAATATGTTAACCCCCGCTCAGGTTGAAATAAACGGTAAGGGTCAGGCTGTTTTGTCACAAAATGGACAAAAAATGGTGCTAAAGGTGTTGGAGCCCAAAAATGTAACGTTAAAAACCTGGACAACCCAGTCTTCTAAAGAATATGATGCTCCTAATCCAAATACCCTTTTTGTAGGGTTTGAAATGGAACTTCCCCAAAATGCTAAACAAAATATAACCGTAGTCCTCGTTCCTGAGTCTAATCAAATACCAGGGAAGAAGGATATTAAGCCCTTGAATCTTTGGAAAAAATAAATGGTTGCTACTCTTTAAAATAACATGAATGAAAAAATTCTTTCTTTTTTGTTGGCTTTTATTAGGCTTTACCTGTCTCAAAGCTCAGAATCCTGCCATGTATTTTGCCGATGAAACAGTTCCAGGCAGACCCTATGCAAAGGATCCGTATGTCATTTACTTCAAGCAAAAATACTGGATGTATTACTCCACTCCCGATGCCCAAAAAAAAGAATGGCATATCGGTATTGCCACAAGTTCCGATCTGATTAAATGGGATAAAGTTGGGGATATTTTCGGATTAAAAGGAACAGCAGAGGAGAAAGGAATTTGTGCACCAGGCGCCTTTCTAAAAGATGGTGTCTTGCACCTGTTCTATCAAACTTATGGTAATGGCAAATCAGACGCCATTTGCCATGCTACTTCTACAGATGGTATTCATTTTGAAAGAAATGCTACCATTCCAATTTTTCACCCAACACCAAGCGACTGGTCTTGCGGAAGGGCAATAGACGCTGAGGTTGTTTCTTATAAAAATCAGTTTTTTTTGTATTATGCCACGCGTGATACAAGTTATAAAATCCAACAGCAAGGGGTTGCCACAACCACCCTAAGTTCTGATTTTTCAAAGAATAGCTGGTCTGAGGTACCTGGTATGCCCATGTTAAAACCAACATTACCTTGGGAGAAAAATTGTATTGAAGCCGCATCTTGTATCAGGAGGGGTAAATTTTTATTCATGTTTTATGCTGGTGCCTATAATAATGAACCACAACAAATAGGTGTAGCAAAAAGTAAAGATGGTATCCATTGGGAAAGAGTTTTTACATCGCCTTTCCTGAAGAATGGTGAACCGGGTTCATGGAATGAAAGTGAAAGTGGTCACCCTCATATTTTAAAGTCACAGGATGGTAAATACTATCTTTTTTATCAGGGGAATAAGGATAAAGGAAAAAGTTGGTATATTTCAAAAGTTGAAATTGGTTGGAAAAAGGGTATGCCTTTTCTGAAATAATAAATAATTGAATGATGAAAAAGTTCCTATTGATATTTTTATGTCTTGCTCATTACATTTCATGGGCTCAAATCACCCCAAGACATATATTGGAGAAGGCTTACTCCATTGAAAAGGTGAAAGAAACCCTTATTCCTAGAAAGGATTATAAGCCTTATCCAACATCAATGGAGGATTGGAAAAAAGTGGTTCCAGATTCTATCATTCAACAAGTGATAAAAAATGGCGAAGAGGCTTTATCCGCCCCATTTGAACCAATTTCTGGCTCCATGTCTCTCGATTTCGTTAGGTCTGGCGATAGATCCGTTCACGGAAAATTATCTTTTGGGAAACGAAATAGATTGACCGCTCTCATTTTAGCTGAAAGCGTAGAAGGTAAGGGCAGATTTATGGAGGCTATTTTTAATGGAATTTGGTCTATTTGCGAGGAGAGTTTTTGGGGAGTTCCTGCTCATATTAGTGGTACGGGGTTGCCTGATGTCGAAAATCCTGTGGTTGATCTTTTTTCTGCAGAAACAGCTTCCGTTTTGGCTATGGCTGATTATTTTGTAGGGGATAAACTGGATAAAATCAATAAACTCATTCGTAAACGTATCTATTTTGAAACAAACCGACGAATATTTATACCTATGACCACCCATTCAGATCGTTATGGCTGGATGAGCAAAACACGTCCAGTAAATAATTGGAATCCCTGGATTATGTCTAATTGGTTGATGAGTACCCTGCTTTTAGAGCAAAATGATCAAAGACGTGCAGATATGGTTTATGCAGCCATGAAGGGACTTGATTTATATATCAATGGGTTAGGGGAAGCTGGTGGTTGTGACGAAGGGCCAAGTTATTGGTTTGCTGCAGGAGGAAGTGTTTTTGATTGTTTGGAACTTTTGGATAAATCAACGGCTGGGAACATCAATATTTATAAGGAATCTATTATTCAGAAAATGGCGGCTTATGTTTATAAGGCGCACATTGATGGATTTTATTTCACCAATTTTGCCGATGCAGATCCTGTGTTAAAACCTGATGGTCTCATGCTCTTTAGATTTGGAAAAGCGCTAAAAGATGAAAATATGATTCAATTTGGTCAATGGGCTAACCTGAATTTTAATCGCTTCGAGGTCAATGGTAACCAAAGGATGAGGACCATTGAAAATATGATGACCATCAAAGATATACCATCGAAGACAAACTACCAACCTGTTCAGGATGCATGGATCAGTGATATTCAGGTGATGACCGCCCGATCGGCTAATGGTTTATATCTGGCAGCCCATGGTGGGCATAATGCGGAAAGTCATAACCATAATGATGTGGGCGATTTTATTGTTTATGCCGACGGTAAGCCGATGTTAGTGGATGCTGGAAGAGGTAACTATACTGCCAGGACTTTTTCAAGCAAGCGATATGATCTTTGGTTTACTCAATCAAATTACCATAATCTTCCAATAGTTAATGGCAATGGACAAAAAGAGGGTAGGAGTTTTGAAGCTGGTAATGTCACTTGTCAAATGAATGAAAAATCTGCCACGCTTCAAATGGATTTGTCAACGGCTTATCCTAAAGAAGCTAAAATTAATAAATGGCTGCGATCTTTAACGCTGCAAAGAGATAAGGAAAAAATCATTTTAGCTGATGATTATGTATTAGAAAATATCCCATCGTCTTTACAACATATTTTTATGACTGTTTGTGAGGTGGATATATCTGTACCGGGTAAAATTCTACTTACCAGTCAGTCCAATAAGACCACTAAAGAAGTTAATCCAACCCGACTGATCATCGAATATAATCAGGCGTTATGGTCTGTTTCAACTGATTTTCCTTCTACCGAGGGTATGGAATATTCAAGTTTCAAAACAAAATGGAATGGCAGTCAGGTACAGCGTATACTGCTAACTTCCAGGAAATTGGACGCAAAAGGTAAATATCAGTTTACTATTTTTAAAGGATAGGGTTGTTTTTATGAAAATAAAAGGTAACTTTGTATTTCAAAGTACTTTAAATGAAAAATGAAACGGATTATTTACAGGATATAGGTGAGATTCGAACCTTGATGGAACGTTCATCTAAATTCATTTCCCTTTCAGGGTGGGCGGGTATTTTTGCCGGTATATATGCTTTGATTGGTGTCTATGTGGCTATAACTTATCTTCATTTTAATCCTCAATCTCTTTTTCTCGAGAAAGGAGAAGCGCAGAATACTTCCAATGCCTTTTTACCTGTCGTTTTATTGGCTTTGGTCATTTTCTTATTAGCTATTACCACCGCTATCTACTTCACCCGGCAACGGGCTAAGAAAAAGGAGGAAATACTTTGGACGCCCGCGGCAAGAAGGTTATTGGCAGAGGTATCTTTGCCTCTTATTATTGGCGGGGTCTTACTATTGATTTGCTTATCCAAAGGATTGATTGGTTTTTTGGCACCTCTCTCACTATTGTTCTATGGAATAGCTCTATTTACGATTAGTAAATTTACTTATATTGAGGTTAGGATATTAGGATTGATTGAAATTGTCTTAGGATTGGCTGGCGCTTATTTTGTAAACTGGGGCGTACTTTTTTGGGCCATTGGTTTTGGCGTCGTTCATATCGTTTATGGTATCTATGTATATTTTAAATACGAAAGGTGAAAATATCAATAGATAGTTTGCAAAAGGCTTTTGAAAGTCGCGTCCGATTAGGTATCATGTCCATTCTAATTTTGCATGACTGGGTTGAATTCGTAGAACTAAAAGAATTATTAAAGGTGACGGATGGTAATCTGGCCAGCCACCTCTCAGCACTCGAAAAATTACATTTTATTCAAACCAAAAAGCAATTTATTGGAAACAAACCTAACACCAGCTATGCCGCTACTAAATTGGGCAGAGAGTCTTTCGGGAATCACCTGAGTGCTCTCGAGGCATTAATTAAAGGTTTTAACAAGTAATTTTTTTGTTTTATAACTTTGAAATACAAAGTACTTTAAACTATTTTAATATGAAAAATGAATTAAATGATCTGTTGGATCAACCTAAGGAATTGGAGACATTGTATAGAAACAATAAGGTTCAGTTCAAACAAGCTTTTGTAGATCTTTATCCGCTTATTAAAGACAAACCACTAGCTGAATTTTGGCTTCATCGCCTAAATTATGAAGGAGAAGAAATTCAATGGGGTTCTAAAAGGGAACTAATATTCGTTTTGATAGCTGCTTTAGTGGCTGGATTAATAGCTAAAATACCTGCTTATACTGGTATTGGAGAGGAATTCTTTTATACCAGAAATATTGGGTTTATCGTTTTTCCTACCTTGATAGCTTACTTCGCATGGAAAAATAATTTTAGTCTCAGTAAATGGATCATATTGTCACTCATTTCTTTGGTATCTCTGCTTTTCATTAATCTTTTTCCAAATAATCCGCAAAGTGATACCTTAACCCTGTCTTGTATCCATTTAATCCTCTTTCTATGGTCTGCCTTGGGTTATTCCTTCGTTGGGGAGACCAAAAACACCCATAAAAGACTCGATTTTCTCCGTTTCAATGGTGACTTTGTGGTTATGAGCACCCTGATTCTTATAGCAGGAGGTATAACCACAGGTATTACTATCGGTCTTTTTTCTCTCATTGGTTATGAAATAGAGACTTTTTATTTTGAAAATATAGTGGTTTTGGGATTAGCTGCCGTACCATTAGTGGCAACCTACCTGACCCAGACTAATCCCCAATTGGTAAGTAAAGTCTCTCCAGTCATTGCAAGAATATTTAGCCCAATTGTCTTAGTAATTCTAGTAATTTATTTGGGTGCCATTTTTTATTCTGGAAAAGACCCATATAATGACAGGGAATTTTTGCTTTTATTTAATGTTCTTTTAATCGGCGTGATGGCACTCATCTTTTTTTCCGTAGCTGAAGCAAGCAATACAAAAAAAAGTATGACAGAAAAATATATCCTTTTTATGCTGTCTGCGATAACTATTATGGTAAATGGCATTGCTCTTTCTGCTATTTTATTTAGAATTTCTGAAATGGGTTTAACACCGAATCGATTAGCCGTTTTGGGAACCAATATATTGATTCTTATAAATCTCATTCTGGTTACAGTGAAATTGTATGGTGTGTTGGCTCAAAAAAGAGATATTGCAACGGTGGGAAGCCAAATTGCGGTTTTTCTTCCTATTTATACTCTCTGGACAATTTTCGTAACCTTTATTTTACCTTTTATCTTTAATTTTGAATAGATAAATTCAGATGCAATGCCAGCATTAGCATTGCATCTGAATTTTTGACCTACTTTTTCCAGTCCATATATCTCTGATATAAATGCCCAGCTTGCGGATAAGCGCTTTGGGGACTCATGAAATGGGAGAATTCGAAGGTAATGGCTTTTTCAACCCCTGCTTTTTGTGCCGCCTCCAATTTAAGTTTTAATTTTTCCCATTTGATGGGTAAAAACTTGATGGGCATGTCGCGATCAAAACTTTCTGCATTGGTCCAGCAACTCATTCCATAACGGTCTGCCAATAATTTGTTCACATAAAAGTAATCGGCCAATTCATCATAATCGGCATGTCCGTCTTGAAAAGCTACAATATCAACAACCTCCTTAATACCATCAAATATTTCGTTCCACTCTTCTTCGTGTTGTTTCAAACTCACTGCGTCATTCTTTATCAACGAACTTTCCTGAGCTAAAATAGCTTTTTTCCCATCGATATAGGGCGATATTAAAGTGGGTAACCCATTAGATATATCTTTTACACGACGACCTAAATCTTGATATAGGGATATAATTTTTCCTGTTTTGCGGCTTACCTCCTGACTTAGATACCAACCTTTAAACGCAGGAAAATGTCCATACAACTGCCACACTTCATCAACCACCCTTAAGTTTATGTCAATTTCGCTCGCAAAATCGCCTTTATCCCACCAATATTTCCCAGAATCATATAAACCGAAATAGAATGAAAATCCATATTTTTCTGCTAAGGTAAGGTACATTTCAACCAGATCAATAGGTGGCGAATAGGCGCCTTCTCTCTCTTTTAATACCTTTGAGGGGTAGGTAATCCAACGTCTGTAACCGCAGCGAATGAGTATAACGGTGTCAATACCCATTGCTTTCATGTGCTGGAAATCTTTGTCCCACTCCTTTTGACTCCAGTTTTGGTGGGGAATATCGTGACTTATTTCGTCAAGAAAAGTGCCGGTAATGTGCATGTTTTAAATTAATTTTTCTTCTTCGTCCAGACGGTCAAACCAGTTTATTTTAAGCAAATATGTAGTTAGTAAAAATAAAATAAAACTTATGGTAATCCCTATATTATGTCTTAACATAAAATACATAGGTAAAACGACCTGACTCATTTGCCAGATAATACCAACCACCACGTTAAAGGAGTCCTTTTTGAAGGTTTTATTGCCAATAAAAGTTGGGTCAAGTTCCTGAATTTTAGCAATCACAGGTTTCCAAAATCCCCAGGGACGTGTTTTTTTATAAAAATGTATTAGCACTTCATCAGATTCTGCTGGGTACAACAAAACGCCAGCAAAACAGCCTGCTAAAGAAAATATTAATAGGATTGGAAACAAATAAATGGGGGCCGTATCGGGGAAAAGAAGGGGTAGAAAGGTGCTTCCTATCAGGCCGGCTAACATTCCTCCAAAATAGCCGTATCCATTAAATCGCCACCAGATCCATTTTAACATATTAGCTGCAGCATAACCTCCATATAATGCGGAAGTTATCCATAAAGTAAGCGTATTTATGCTGTTACCTAAAAATCCAAATATAATGCCTATGATGACCAAGGCTATACTTGCAACGTAACTATATTGAAGATAAGTTTTTTCAGAGGCATTTGGATTAATATACTTTTTATATAAATCATTGACCAAATAAGCAGGTGCAGCATTTATAAATGCGGCGAAAGTACCCATAAAAGCAGCAAGTAGCCCAGCTAATAATAATCCCCTCCAACCGTGAGGTACAAATTTCTCCATAGCCATAGGTAAAACCTGCTCAAAATCGATGGATGCACCCATTTGGGCTATTTCAGGTTTTAAATAGACAACGCCTAAAACGCCGAAACCGGCAACCATTAGATATCTGGGTATATATAAAACCAAAATGGTTAAGGCACTCATTTTTGCCGCTTCACCTGCTGTTCTTGTGGAAAGTATCCGTTGCATATCGTAACTTGGTACCGGGCCGGCAAGACTGGCAAAAATACCCTTGAATATCATCATTCCAATCAATAATCCAAATAACTCAAAGCCATCCGTTTCGATTTTTGTATTTACGGAATCTAAATATTGACTCCAGTCCAGATTCAGTTTCCACCCGAAAAATAATTCATCCCATCCTGCTGGCGTTGCGCTTTGTATCGCTTCTCCAGTCGTGGAGGTGTAGGCAATATAGCCAACAACGAAACAAGATATAGTCATGATAAAAAATTGCAGTACTTCAGTACCAACTACACTCCACATACCTCCCTTAATCGTATAAATAGTTGTTATTCCTATGATTACTAAAGCGTATCCCTGTTCACTCGTTATGGATAGGGGACCAAGAGTAGCAGACATATCCCATGGGAAAAATATAGCAGCAAATTTTCCAATACCTTCGAAAAAATAAGCGATGAAACCGAAAACGCTGATGATAGCAAATATAGTTACAATAATATGTGATAATCTACTTCCTTTTCCTTCGCCAAACCTAAAAGTTATCCATTGTGCACCTGTCAATACACCAGACCGTCGCAACCAGATCGCCAGAAAGATAAAGACGAAAACCTGATTCCAAACTGGCCATAACCAGGGAATCCAGGCGCTCTTTAAGCCGTAAACAAATAATATGGTGACTGTCCACATAGTTCCCGAAATATCAAACATTCCCGATGCATTAGACAGACCTAAATAGTACCATGGAATAGTATTTCCCCCTAAAAAGTAAGATTTAATATTTGTGTTTGCCTTTTTAGCAATCCAGAAACCAAAAATTAAGGTGGCTAGAAGATAAATCAGGACAATCCCTAAATCAAGGGCAGATAATTTCATAATGTTGTAATTTTAGGGGTAAAATACCGAAAAATCTTAGTAAAACCAGAAACGCAGGACGAATGCTGTGCTGTTTGGTGACTTACTTTGGTCCAATGATTTTACCAAGTTTGTTAATAGGATAAACTGCGAAAGGATTCACTATTCTATCGATGGCAACAGCGGCGGTTCTTCTGGAAATAGGTTCATTTTTATTGTATTTTAGAGATAATTGAACACAAACTCCTCTGAATTCCGTTTCAACAATCGCTAAATCTTTAGTAGTCATTTGTGATAGGACCTCGCAAAGTTTTCCTTGCGTGATAGGCCCTTCATCTACTGAAAAGGGAGGTAAACCAAAGGCAGATGCGCCTGTTTTTAATTCATTACCTGTGTAGATGGAGTCTGGATAAAACCAGGTTCTATTAGCCCATAAATAGGGCTCACCAACGCCCCGAATAAATCCCGTTGCTCCAACCCTGTTTATTTCTTGAAATTGAGGGTCTTCGGGTGGAACGTCATAATAAGGCATAAGATAACCTTTCCAATCAAGTATCGTTTGTTGTACTTCCCGGATATTCACCTCAGCTGGCTGGAGATTCCTTTTTATAGCAATGGCTGCAATAATTCCCGCAGCTTGTCCAATTTGTAAAACAGCGGGTTGTAGTCGGGTAGATCCATTGACAATATTTGAAACCGAAATGGGTTTGTCGGCCACAATAAGTCCTTCTGTTTCTTTAGGAATTAAGGCACCAAAAGGAATGGAAAATGAGGGTACTTTAGGGAAATCAATCTCTGGCGCGTTTGGGTATTTGTCGTGGTGATGGTCAATGGGGTAGTCTCCCACCGCAATACCTGTTCTATATAAAGGAGATTCCTCCCTGAAAGGTTCTAAAATGTGGTTGACGTCCATTCTAACCAATCCCTGAAGTCTTCTTCCTTCTCGGTGATAAGGCAAAAATGGGAAATAATCGGGCGTTGGATACTCATCCTTGGCAAACCCCAGCTGTTTAAAACCCAGTTCCGTTTGCATGTAATAAATAAAACGTAAAGTTACTTCTTTAGCTGCTATAAACGCTTTTTCACGCTCTTTTTGAGACATGTTGATAACGTTAAGATACATATCATTGCCCTCAATGGGCCAGTTTATTAAGTACTTATTATTGGGAAGTTTCGCATACGAAAGTAACTGCTCGCAGGTGACCAAATTAGGTTTTTCAGGACAAAAATCTCTGCAGGAACAATGAAATTCCTGTGGATCATAATTTTTGGGTTTTGGAAGAGTCATATCCGCATCTTTCCCATAATCTGTCAAAATGGCCACAAAGGTAAGATCTTGAATAATGGGCAGATCAGAAGCTAAGCCCATTTTTTCGCCCGTTTTTTCCTTCGATTCCATTCCTATATCAAACGGAGCTTTTAATTGAGCAAAAACATCACCTAAGTCAGTTCCATCAATGAGAATTTTACAGATTACCCGATAATTAGTCTTTCCGTCGAAAATTTGGACTTGCCACTTATTATCTTTTTTTCGTATGCTTGACCAGGTAGAACTTTTTTTAACCTCCAGCATTTTTACTGACGCAGCCATTTCGTCGAATATCCTGGCGCCAACATGAGGTTCAAAATGCGTATTACTTACCCAACCTGTCTCCAATGCTTTAGCACCACCATAGTGACTCCTTAATTTTTCACGAAATTCTCCCCATATTCCCGCTGGCATTTTATTATTTCCATCAATAGCACTCACACCGGCCGCTGTCAACATGCCTCCTAACCAGGGAGAGGGTTCAACCAACAAAGTTTTTACACCAAGTCTTCCCGCTTGTATGCCAGCCGCGGTACCTCCAGTTCCTCCACCAAGGACGATTACATCATATTCGGCTATATTTTGACTGTGTATTGGCGATAGAAAAATCAACATCGAGAAGAGGCAAATCAGGATTGGCTTCATAATTTTTTTTACATTCATTATAAAATGATTAATTTAGTATCGAAAAATAATACATTTTAACCATTGAAAAGATATCCTTGCCCTCTTTTTTTTTAAATGATACCTGTAAAGGCATTTTTTATAATGATTTTTACTTTTT
>JANQZX010000097.1:13802-78519 GCA_030728245.1 Saprospiraceae bacterium
ATTAATTAATTGAAAATACGGCTTAGTGAACGTGTAATATGGGCTATTAATAAAATAGCCGCAATGCCCATAGGCATGCCAATGACCATACTACCCAAGGATAAACCAACGGTAATACCTAGAATCATTCCAGCAGGAATCCATAACATCCATAAAGATTTGGGATTTAACATCATTTCCATCATCAAAATTCTTTTTAAAGAAATATTTAGTGTATAATTATTAGTAATCTTTATTTTGCCAAATAAAATTAACCAAATAAAATAGATTAAAATTAATATTCGACAAAATAAGTTCGCAAATATAGGTGTATTTTGTTGTTTAAACAGAATATTTATTATTTTTGAACACTTATTTGACGAGCAAAAAAGAATAAGTCACATTTTCCCAATAATTATTTGGTAAAAAAAATATTTGATAGGAAAGGATTAATCTTATTTTTAGTTGCATTTTCAAAGCCATTTTTAATCCTAAATTTTTTATACGTTGAATAACAGATATGTTGACCTTATAGATCAGACATTTTACTTTCCACAGGAGGGTTTCGATATAGATTCCAATGGTTATTTAGAATTTAATGGCGTGCCATTAAAGTATCTTATAGAAAAGTATGGAACGCCATTCAAAGTTTTTTATCTACCCAAAATAGGAGAACAAATTAAGAAGGCAAAAAATCTTTTTACCAGGGCAATCAAAGCATCAGGTTACACGGGTAGGTATTATTATAGTTATTGTACTAAAAGTAATCATTTTAGCCATGTCTTAGAAGAGGTTCTTCAACATGATGTTCAACTGGAAACGTCTTCAGCTTTTGATTTGGATCTGATACAAAGGTTGGCAGCAAGAAATTTGATTAACCCCGATAATTATATTATTTGCAATGGGTTTAAACCAGAGCATTACAAAAGAAGGATTGTCGAACTCATTAACACTAGCTTCGATAATTTAATCCCCGTTTGTGATAATGTGGAAGAGTTATCCTATTATGCCAGTAACTTTACAAAAAAATGTAAAATTGGATTACGTGTTGCCACTGAGGAAGAACCGAATTTTGAGTTTTATACCTCTCGATTGGGTATAAGAAATTCAGAGGTAATACCGCTGTACAAAGAAAAAATAGCAGATAATCCTCTCTTTGAACTTAAAATGCTTCATTTTTTCGTTGATACAGGCATTAAAGACACGCTGTATTATTGGGGTGAGCTGAAAAAGGCACTTAAAGTGTATTGTTCCCTTAGAAAGTTGTGCCCAACGCTGAATGCAATAAATATTGGGGGTGGACTGCCTATTAGAAATTCCCTCGGTTTCGAATTCGATTACAAATACATGATTAGGGAGATCGTTAATAATGTACAAAGTGCCTGCGCTTCGGAACAAGTTGAAATGCCTGATATTTTTACTGAATTTGGAAAATATACCGTAGGTGAATCTGGAGCTAATGTGTTTGAAACTTTAGCCCAAAAACAACAGAATGATGCCGAAAAATGGTATATGATTGATAATTCTTTAATGACCACGCTTCCCGATACCTGGGGAATTGGCGAAAGATTCATTCTGCTCCCGATTAATAAATGGAAAAATGAATACCAAAGAGTAAATATTGGTGGATTAAGTTGTGATAACTCCGATTATTATAACGCGGAAGTTAACCAGGCTCAGGTTTATCTTCCTGTCATTGATCCCGATGATACAGAACCCCTTTATTTAGGGTTCTTTCATACAGGCGCTTACCAAGATTCTATAAGTGGTTATGGTGGAATAAAACACTGCTTGATTCCTTCCCCAAAACAAATATTGATTTATCGGGATGAATTGGGTAACTTAGTGGACATTATGGTAAGACCAGAACAAACTTCAGATGAAATGCTGAAAATATTAGGGTATTAAGTTTTTCAGATAAGTAGATAGTTGCTATTATTTAGCCTGCCGGCTTTTACCGGCAGGCTCTTTATTTTTACAACCATTTTACCCACTCATAAGAGCGATTCCTGGAAAGTAAACTATGTCGTGGGAATAGGCGGAAGCCATATTCAAATACTCCTGGATTTGGAAGTACTATCCTTCCCTTATAGGTACTTTGATCTCCATCATTTCCAGTGAGTTCCAAACTTTGTGTCAATCTGATTTCTAATTTTGATTCACTCATTCTTTTGTATAGAATAAATTCTAATCCGAGGGAGTCTGCAGAAAGACCATTTCTATAAATTTGAATATCGATATTCAGGCTTTCTCCTAAAGGCAGGGCATGATTATCAGTATCCATAATGGATTTTGATATTACATGAACCCCTTCCCAACAACGTGAAACGTGGTTTTTCCAGGAACATAGATCTGCCATATTCTGGTTGTCCGACAACAACTTTTGCCCTTGTTGAATTAATGGAGAATAAAATAATCGGAAATAATCATCCATCATTCGCTTGGTTGTAAAATCAGGACCAACCTTTGCTATGATATTTCGGATAAATTGTATCCACTCTTCAGAAATTCCTTGTTCATTCCTTTTAAAATAAACAGGTATAATTTCCATTTCCAGAATATTATATAAAGTTTCTGCGTCGAGTTCGTCCTGTAAATTGGCCTCGACGTAGGTATTTTCCAGTGGTAGTGACCAACCAGCATCAGGACGGTATCCTTCAGCCCACCAACCATCGAGCACACTGAAATTGATTACCCCATTGATGGCTGCTTTCATTCCACTGGTTCCAGACGCTTCTTTAGGTCTTGTAGGCGTATTCAACCAGATATCAACACCTTGGACCATCAATTTGGCCAATTCCATATTATAACCTTCAAGAAAAATAACTTTCCCTAAAAATTCGGGCGATTTTGAAATTTGAACAATCTCTTTGATTAATTTTTGCCCCGGTGCATCTGCAGGGTGAGCTTTTCCCGCGTATAAAAAAATGATGGGCTTGTCTGACTGATTTATAATTTCAGCTAAACGGGCCTTATTTGAAAAAATGAGATGGGCTCTTTTATAGGTCGCAAACCGTCTTGCAAAGCCTAATATTAATGCATCATCCTTTATATTATTCAACGTCTCAAAAATAATGGCTGGTTTTTCCCCTCTTCTGGTGAGATCCTCCCTCAATTGTTTCTTTACGGCTTCCAGTAATTTACCCTTTAAGAAATTTCGCGTCTTTAATATCCTTTCGGAAGGAATCTTATAAACGCCTTCCCATCTTTCCTTATTGGACAAATCGTCGAGGAACCCGGGTGCCAGGTATTCTTTAAACAAGTGATGCCATTCTGTGGCAATCCATGTTGGGTAATGTACCCCGTTGGTAACGTAACCAATAGGCACTTCTGTCTCGGTGTAGCCCGGATAAAGCTCTTTGAACATTTCCCTGGAAACGGCTCCGTGTAATTCACTTACGCCATTTATTTCCTGACAATTATGAATAGCTAAATGACTCATAGAGAAGGGTTCGCTACTGTCATCTCTGTGAATGCGACCTAGAGCCATAAATTCCCTCCAAGACAAGCCTATTTCAGGGATATAGTCCTGGAAATAGGTGTAAAGTAAATCTTCTGGAAAATAATCGTGTCCCGCTGGAACTGGTGTATGCGTCGTAAATAATGAGGTGGCTCGCACAAGCTCTCGTGCTTCCTGATAAGTGTATCCAGATTGTCTTGCATTTCTGATTCTTTCCAAGGTCATGAATGCAGCGTGTCCTTCATTGCAATGATATACATTTCCATGAATACCCATGGCTTCCATTGCTCTTATACCCCCAATACCAAGTAAAATTTCCTGCTTTAACCGGTGCTCGTTGTCACCACCATATAATTGGTGCGTTAACGTTCTGTCTGCCCAGGAATTTTCAGCAATATCAGTATCTAATAAATACAGATTAATACGCCCAGCCTTTAATGCCCATATTTTAGCCCACACCGTTCGGCCTGGCAATGAAATTTGAATTTTTAGCCATTCGCCATGTGCATCCCTGACAGGTTCCATAGGCATTTTTGTATATTCCTGCGGAGGGTATTCATTAATTTGATCGCCATGCAAGGATATATGCTGCTGAAAATAGCCATATCGGTACAATAATCCAACGCCAGACAGGTTTACTCCCTGATCACTGGCTTCTTTTAAATAATCACCAGCCAAAACACCCAGACCACCAGAATAAAGGCGAACAGATATATGAAGGCCAAATTCCATACTAAAATAAACGATTTTAGGGTCTTTGATGTCCGGTGTTTTATTCATGTAGGTCTTGAAGTCAGCATAAACTTGCTGTACTTTAGCCATAAATTGTGGATCATTGGCTAACGCTAACGCCTTTTCACTGCCTAACTGGTCTAATATGGTTAATGGGTTGCATTGACTTGCTTCCCAGGCCTCAGGTTGCAATGATTCAAATAAATCCATGGCCTCCCTGTGCCAGGACCACCATAAATTTCCGGCAATTTCTTGCAGTGGCTTCAATGCATCGGGTAACCTGGAAGCTACAAATATTCTTTTTAAATGAGTAGCACTGGTTTGTATTTCCTCAGTCATAATGTTTAATTTAAATTTATGGAGAATAAAATGTTATTTTAATGCAGCTTTATAGCGTTTTATCGTTTCCTCCAAACCAAGATATAAAGCGTCCGATATTAGGGCGTGTCCTATGGATACTTCATCTAAATGGGGTACTTTTTGCGCATAAAACGATAAATTATCCAAATTAAGATCGTGTCCGGCATTTATTTTTAGTCCAAGAGAACGAGCTAACAATGCTGCCTGAACATGATTTTTAACCGCCTCTTCCGGATCAGTCGAAAAGTTTTTCGAAAAGGGGCCGGTATAAAATTCAACACAATCAGCACCGCACTCTTTTGCTCCTTGTATCATTTCTGCTACAGGATCAACAAATAAGGAAACGCGAATCCCGGCCGCCTTTAAAAGATTGCAAACGGAGATAAGAAAATCTTTATTTGTAAGGGTATTCCAGCCTGCATCGGAGGTAAGTGCCTCCGGAGCATCTGGTACTAAGGTGCATTGCGCAGGTCGGTGTTCAAGTACCAGTTCTATAAAATCGGTCGTTGGATTACCTTCAATATTTAGTTCTGTTTGAATGGTCTGTTTTAATGGACCGATATCATCGTATCTTACATGGCGCTGATCTGGCCTTGGATGAACGGTAATTCCCTCTGCTCCAAATTTTTCACAATCTAAAGCTACCTGTAATAAGTTGGGAAGATTTCCTCCGCGAGCATTTCTTATGAGGGCTACTTTATTTAAATTAACGCTTAATCGAGTCATAAAGAGGCTTTTTAAGACAAATGTGGGACAAAAATCAAAATTTAAGCTAATTTTACCAAATTAAATGAAAAATAGATTTAAAATCGCGCATGTTTTCAAGAAAATTAGACTTGTTTTCCTTCTTTTTATTGCTCGTCGTCGTGGTGCTTTCTGGCGCTTTAATTGGCACTGGTGTAAGTACGGCTATAGCCAATTTTTTCGGCTTCACAGTAGCAGATCTTATAAAAGTACCTGCTTCCGGGTATGATAAATTAGAAAGAGATGTTTTGAGATGGGTCAATATGGCCAGCCAGATATTTACTTTTTTGATTCCCGCCCTGGTGTATCGTATATATTATTTTAAAGAGGATAGGGTAGGCGCTTCCTTCGTTCCTTCAGCTACTTTTTTTTATTTTATTATAATTACCCCTTTGTGGATTATAGGTTCATTCCCTCTCGTTGAATGGCTTTACCGACAAAATCTATTGCTTCCTTTGCCTGAATCTCTTTTAGCGCTTGAAAAAGGAGCTAATGAAACATTGACAGCTTTACTAAAAATGGAGGATGGTTTTGAGTTTGTTCAAAATGTTATCGTCATGGCCGCTATTCCAGCCCTTTGCGAAGAATGGTTGTTTCGGGGAGTTATCCAGAAAAAATTGGTAACATCTCTTCCGAAACCCTGGATGGGCATTGTACTGACAGCAATTATTTTTAGTGCCATTCACTTTCAATTTGCTGGATTTATTCCAAGGATGTTTTTAGGCATCCTGTTGGGTTATTTATATTTTTTTTCTGGTAATATTTGGATAGCCATCTGGGGGCATTTTGTTTTTAATGGGGTTCAGGTGTTATCTAAATTTCTTAATATTCAAAGTGAGGAAGTCTTACCTGATAATTTAGTGCCGAATCCCGATGTAATTTGGGTAATCATTTCCGCACTGCTTACCACCGGCGTTTTCTTTTATTTCAATAAATTAAAAGCTAAATAGATGAAAACAAGATTTTTTACCGGTCTGGTTTTTGTTTTGGTCACTTTAACTTGTGTTTTTAGTGGATTTGCTTATTTTTCATTGCTTTTCTTTTTCATTACCGCCCTTTGTCTATTCGAGTTTTCTAAACTGGTAATGAATGATTCATCAATGAGCGCTAAACTAACCGTGGTCATTTTAGGATTGTTTCCATTTATACTCATGGTGCTTTATCTTAATAATCATTTTCTGGAAAGGGATTTAATGCTATACCCAGCTTTATATTTCATCATTTTTACATTAGCCTTGTTTTTTGGCAAAGGTCATTCCATTGAAAATATGGGTTATTTCGCTATGGCTACCGTATATATAGGTGTTCCCTTTGCGATATTGTTGTGGGTAAGTATGGATAACCATGTCTATTTACCAGGAAGAGTAGCAGGTTTACTTTTCTTAACCTGGGCAAATGACACCGGCGCTTATATTTCTGGAAAACTATTTGGAAAATATCCATTAATGAAGCGCATTTCTCCTAAAAAAACATGGGAAGGATTTATTGGTGGGTTGATTTTTGCTATTATTTTTGCTTTTGCTCTGACATATATGCCTTATACAGATCTTCAAATCACCCATTGGTGGATTTTAGCCATTATCGTCAGTGTGTTCGGACCCATAGGTGATCTTGTGGAGTCTTTATTAAAGCGGGAAAAGCAAGCAAAAGATTCTGGAAGTTTGCTTCCAGGTCATGGCGGTTTTCTGGATAGGTTCGATGCCTTCATTTTCCATCTGCCATTTTGTGCCATCTATCTTTTTTGGTTTGTAAATAAATAATTATTTTTTAAAATATTAGAATGATGATTTTTCATAAAGAAGGCTTTTTTTGGCTAACTATAGCCACAGTAGATGTAATCTTTCTCTCTTTACTAACTTATTTTTTAAGTCCTGACTTTCTATGGTTAGGCATTTCTTTTGGCCTGGTAATTTTTATTTTAATTGCTCAGTTTTTCAGAAATCCGGTGAGAAAAATTAAAGAGTATAACGATCATCTGGTTTATGCCCCTGCCGATGGAAAAATTGTGGTCATAGAACCTGTTATGGAGAATGAATTTTTCAAAGAAGAAAGAATTCAGGTATCTATTTTTATGTCGCCGTTGAATGTGCATGTTAACAGAAATCCTGTTGGGGGTAAAATTAATTATTTTAAATATCACCCGGGAGAATTTTTAGTTGCCTGGCATCCAAAGTCCTCAACAGAGAATGAAAGGACTACTATTGTCTTTGGCGAAGGGAAAAATGCGTTATTAGTCAGACAAATTGCTGGTGCGGTGGCTCGTCGCATTTGCTGGTATGTAAAAGTGGGTCAGGAAGTTAAGCAAGGGGAAGATTTTGGATTCATAAAATTTGGCTCCAGAGTGGATTTATTTTTACCGCTGGATGCAAAAATTAATGTTCAAATGGGAGAAGTATCCGTAGGCAATAAAACCATCATCGCCACCTTAAAAAAGGGTTAATTTATACATAAAGGCAGCATTTCAGCTCATTAACCGTTTAATGTAATAGTAATGCTTATTTTGGGTTTACATTTATTTGGTAAACGATAGATTTGTATTATTTTTACGTAAATTTTTTTACACATTAACAAAATTAAGATTGGTATGAAAAAACACTTACTAGTGCTTTCACTAACTTTCTTTGGTGCGATTAGTGTATTTGCACAAAGAACGATTAGTGGTAAAGTAACCGATGCAGGTGGTGAGCCGCTCATCGGTGCCAGCGTGGTGGTTAAAGGAACCAGCTCTGGAACCGTAACGGATATCGATGGAGGATACAGCTTGTCTGTACCTTCTGATTCAAAAGTTTTGGTGTATTCTTACACTGGATATGAATCAAAAGATGTCGAATTGGGTGCGTCAAACACCATTGACGTTGTGCTTGCCGAAGGCGCGGAGCAACTTTCAGAAGTTGTGGTCACAGCACAGGGTCTTACTCGTGAAAAAAAGGCGTTGGGTTACGCCGTTTCGGGAGTTGACCAAAAAGATATTCAGGACAGACCGTTAGCGGACGTAGGTAGAGTGCTTCAGGGTAAGATTCCTGGTGTTTCTGTAACGTCAACTTCAGGTGTTTCTGGAACGGGTACAAATATCGTTATTAGAGGATATTCTTCTATTACCGGTTCTAATCAGCCATTATTCGTAGTGGATGGGGTGCCCTTTAACTCAAATACGAACCAAAGAGGTGGCTTTACACAAGGTGGACAGTCTTCTTCAAGTCGTTTCTTAGATCTTGATCCGAACAGTATCGAAAGTGTAACTGTACTGAAGGGTCTTGCCGCTACCGTTACTTACGGTGATCAGGGTCGTAACGGAGTAATTCTTGTAACTACCAAAAGTGGTTCAAAAAAAGCGAGAAAAGCCGAGTTTCAAGTAACTCAGTCAGTATTTACCAATACGGCTCACCTTCCAAGATACCAAAATGATTATGTAGGTGGTTTCCAGCAAAATCTAGGTTATTTCTTTAGTAACTGGGGTCCAACTATCGAGGAGGCTTTAATTTATCGTTCTCAAAATACAAATGCAGGTTTAACAAATCACCCTTACGCATTTTTATCTAATCCAGCATTGAGAGCGGGGCAGGCTGATTATGTTGCCTCTGTAAGCCCTTATAAAATAGCTGTTTATCCAAATAACGTAAATGATTTCTTCCGTCAGGGTAATGTTTTTAACACTAGCGTGAATGCTTCCGGTGGCGGTGATAATGTAAGTTATAATATTTCTGCTGGCTATTTAGATGAGCAAGGTTATATTCCTAACAACGGTTTAAAAAAATTAAATTTAGGATTAGGTTTGAATGCTAAATTATCGAACAAATTATCAGTAACTACCTCATTTAGCTATTCTAATACAGAACAGTATTCTCCTCCTTTAAGTGGTGGAGGTGGAAATAATGCCTATGATTTCCCTTCTGTTTTGGCCAACGTTATGTACACACCTCGCCAAGTTGATTTAATGGGTTGGCCTTATGAGGATCCAACGACTAAAAATTCAGTTTATTTCAGAAGTGGAAATGATATTCCCAATCCTCGTTGGATATTGGAGAATTATAAAACGACAGGCGTTGTAAACAGAATTTTTTCTGCTACAAGTTTTAATTACCAGCTATCAAAAGATTTGACTTTACTATATAAAGTTGGATTAGATACTTATAGTGAATCTCAGGAATTCAAATTTAACAAAGGAGGTGTTTCATTTGTAAATGGGTATTACAATACTTGGGATATCCAAAATACTATTTGGGATAATACTGTAATTCTAGGTTATAGTAAGGTTCTTACCAAGAAGTTAAACCTGAATGCTCGTTTAGGTGGAAATATGCGTAATGATACTTACAGAAACGTGTTCGTACAAAGTCAAAATCAGTTGGCAAGAGATTTATTCCGCCACTCTAATTTCATTGATAACGTAGCTTCTGACGGTATTCAGGAAGAAACCAGAATGGGTATTTTCGGGGAAGTAACTGTAGATTACAATAACTATTTATTCTTGAATTTGGCAGGAAGAAATGACTGGACCTCAACCGTTGAAAAAGAGAATCGCCGTATTCTTTATCCTTCTGCGAGTTTATCGTTCGTTCCAACTTCTGCTTTCCCTGGTTTATCCAGTGATTTCTTGAATTTCTTGAAAATCAGAGCGGGTGTAGGTACTTCTGCCGGTTTCCCAAGGCCTTATCAAACAAGAAATATTCTTGATCAAAGTGCTCGTGCTTGGTTATTGCCTTCTGGTGCTGCGGTTCAAAGTCATGCAGTTAATAATTCATTGGGAAATCCAAATTTACGTCCTGAATTACACACAGAATATGAGTTTGGTATAGAAACTAAATTGTTAAAAGGTTTACTTGGCCTTGATCTTACGGTGTATCGTCGCGACACTCGTGATTTGATTACGAGTGCGCCGCTTGATTTTGCTACCGGTTATTCTGCAACTACCATAAATATTGGTAAAATCAGAAATGAAGGGGTGGAAATAGCTTTAACAGCTACGCCTATTTCAAGACCAAATTTTCAGTGGAATGTAACCTTAAATTATACAAGGAACACGCCAACAGTACTTGACCTTGGTGGTACATTACAGGAAGTACAGATAAGTGGTTTCGGTGGTGCTTTGGGTAACTACGCTATCGTTGGTAAACCTTTCAATATGATCAAAGGCATCGGCTACCGCAGAAATGCAGAGGGAACGGTATTGGTTGATGGCGGCGGGTATTTAGTAAGTACGCCAAATGCTATCGAGTTGGGTGATCCAAATCCAGCTTTCCAAACCAGTTTAATCAATGGATTTAATTTCAAAGGATTCACCTTTGATTTCATGATTTCTTATCGTCACGGTGGTGCGCTTTACAGCAGTACAGCTGGTGCGTTGATGGGTAGAGGACTAACGCTTGATACAGGTAAAGAAGTGTATGACCGTGCACAAACTTTCATTTTCCCTGGTGTTTTACAATCTGACGGTTCACCAAATAATAAACAGGTGACTGCATCTGATGTTGGTTTCAATAATCTTTATTTCTTCGGTGACGAAGGTCGTATGTATGACGGTACAACCATCAGATTACAGGAAGTTTCCATAGGATACGCAATTCCTAAAAAATTAGTTGAAAAAACGCCATTCAAAGCTATTTCGTTAAGCGTCAGTGGTAATAACTTGTGGTACAAAGCACTTTATTTACCCCCGGGACTCAATCTTGATACAGATAATCTTGGCTTAGGTGTTGGTAATGGTTTAGGTTTTGAACTACTTACAGGACCAAGTGCCCGTAGATTAGGTGGAACTTTAAAACTGACTTTCTAATTGGCAGTTTTGCCACATTTTTTTCGTCTTAATAAAAAAACAAAGAAATGATACATAAAATCAAAATGTTGTTTTTGATGTTGGCGGTTACCGTGGTTAGTTCCTGCGAATTAGATTTGCTGGACAATCCCAATGCGGTAACAGTTAATAATGCTGATATCAACTATCTCCTCAATTCAGTAACTACTGGATACGCGGGTAATTTTAATGCTTTTAGTGATCCTGGTATGCGTTTAACCAGAATGTTAAATCAAGGATCTGTTATTTATGATAATGCCGTTTCTCCAGGTAGTTCTGACGGTCGTTGGAGTAGCTCTTATGCCGGAATTTTAGCCGATGTATCAGCTACCATTCCGATTGCTGAAAAAGGTGAATTATTTGTTCATGCTGGAATTTCAAGGGTAATTCGTGCCATGGTCCTTATGAATTTAGTAGATTACTTCGGTGACGTTCCTTTCAAAGAAGCCATCGACCCTGCTAATTTTAATCCTGGTATAGATAAAGCTGCCGATGTTTATGCTGCCGCTTTAGCTGATTTAAATAAGGCTATTGAAAATTTTAACGCTAAATCTAAATCTGGTGCTTCAAGTGATTTATACTATGGTGGTAATACAGATAGCTGGATTCGTGCTGCGAACTCATTGAAATTGAAGTATTATATGAATAGGCGTTTAATTGATGCAGCGGGTTCGACTTCTGCTATTAATGCATTGATAGCAGAAAATAAATTGATCTCTACCAATGCCCAGAATTTAACCTTTAAATACGGTACCAATTTGGTAAACCCAGACACTCGTCATCCTCGTTATGCAGGTCAATATAGCCCAACGGGTGGAGGTGATTACCAGTCTAATTCTTACATGGCGCAGTTATTCGATGGAGGACGTGGCTTTCAGGATCCAAGGATCCGCTACTATTTCTACCGTCAAACTACAGCAAACACCAAAGACGTGAACGAGCTTCGTTGTATTACTTTAGTTAAGCCAAATCATTATGGTGCTAAAGATGTATTTTGTGTAGCAACACCAAGCGCGGGTTACTGGGGTCGTGATCATTTGAACAATGAAGGTATTCCACCAGACGGGCTGAAACGTACAGCCTGGGGTATTTATCCGGCAGGTGGATTATATGATAACGACGGCAATAGGGGTGTTTCTTTAGGTGCTGGTGCTGGTGGTGCTGGTATTCACCCAATCATGATGCGCTCTTTTGTTGACTTTATGTTGGCTGAATCGGCCCTTACCTTGAAAACAACAGGTGATGCAAGAGCATTGTTGAAATCCGCTTTAGAGAAATCCTTTGCCGATGTCCGTTCTCTTGCTTTAGGTACTTCAGAGGCATCGAAAATTGCTGCTTTTGAAGCGGATAAAGGAATTAAATGGGCTGAAGATGTAACCAAATATGTTGATTATGTTCTAGCTCAGTATGATGCTGCTCCTTCTGCAGATGCAAAATTAGACATTGTAGCTACAGAATATTGGGTGGCATTACATGGTAATGGTATAGAATCTTATAATCTATATCGTCGTACAGGTAAGCCTTCTGGTCAACAGCCAGCGCTGGATCCAAATCCAGGTCCCTTCGCAAGATCACTTTACTACCCGTTATCTTATGTTACGCGTAATAAAAATGCAAAGCAAAAGGCTAATGCTGCTGTTCAGGTATTCTGGGATAATAATCCTGCTAACTTTATTAAATAATCCTTTCACGGATAAAAAAATTGATAAATATGAAAAATTTATTAAAAATCGGGATGTTGCTTTCTGCCTTCTTCTTGGTTTCCTGTGAAACGGAAATGGTTGAGCGTCTTGATGAGTTTAGTTTTGATCAAGGTGGTTATATGAGAACGGTAACTCCTTTCCCAATTCCCATTTTTTCAGTAAGCAAGGCAAATATGTCTGGTACTAAAATGGAAATGGTTCTTGAAGCAGTAACACCAAATTTAGGAGCTAATTTTGATACGTATGAAATGGTTATCAGATTTTTAGATAATACCCCTGCAAATGGTTCCAATGCTAAGACTGACGTGGCTTTAAAAACGCTTTCTGCCAGCAATTTTACTAAAGATGCTACTACTGGGTATCCTCGTACTACTTTATCTGTAACTGGTAAAGAAATGCAGGATGCTTTGAAGCTTACCGCAGATCAAATTGCTACCGGTGACCGTTTTGAAATTCGCGCTAAAATGAAATTAAAGGATGGAAAGGTATTTGACGCGTCAAATTCTTCTGGGGACATCCGCGGTGGAGCATTCTATTCTTCTCCATTTTTATACAGAGCAAATGTTGTAAACTAAATTCCAAATTCTATTTGGTTTTTTATACCTGGCGGTGGATTTTAACTAAATCCACCGCCTTTTTTATATCATTTTGTATTTATTTTTTTGATTTAATAAAAATTTTACTTATTTATTGCGTCCTTTATTAACAATAAATTAATTTTACACTAACTATTGTTTATTATTAACAAAAAATGGATTAGTATGAAAAAACACTTACTAGCACTTTCGTTGGTTTTCTTTGCAGCTATAGGAGCTTTTGCGCAAAGAACAATCACCGGTAAAGTGACTGATTCAGGTGGAGAACCACTTATCGGTGCCAGTATCCTTGCGAAAGGATTAAGCACGGGTACAGTTACGGATCTCGACGGTACTTACAGCTTAGCTGTGCCAGCAAATGCCACAATATTGGTATTTTCTTACACAGGGTATGAGACAAAAGAGGTGACCTTGAGCGCTTCAAATGTTGTGGATGCTACTTTGGAAGAAGGAGCAGAACAACTTTCGGAAGTTTTGGTTACTGCTATTGGCATTGAAAGGGACAAAAAAGCAATGGGTTATGCCGTTACTAATTTAAGTTCCAGCGATGTCCTCCAAAGATCTGAGGCTGACCCGCTAAGGGCAGTAGCAGGTAAAATTCCTGGCGTTACTATTACCGGGTCAGGTGGTGGACCAGGTACTTCAACTAAAATTAACATCAGAGGTTTTTCTTCCCTTACAGGAAATACTCAGCCTTTGTTTGTTGTAGATGGGGTTCCTTTTGATAACTCGGTAAACGCAACAACGGGTGCTCAATCTGGTGCGCAGTTCTCGAATCGTGGTTTCGATATCGATCCTAATAATATTGAGTCTATGACCGTATTAAAAGGTGCAGCTGCGTCGGCTCTTTATGGCTCAAGAGCAACTAACGGTGTTATCGTTATTACTACTAAGTCTGGAAGTAAAGGTTCAAGAAAGGGATTAGAGGTTACTTACAACTCTTCTTTCCAATCTGAACAGATTTCAGGTATTCCCGATTATCAGGATGTTTATGGTCAAGGTTCAAACCAGGTATATAACGGTGGTTTCATCGGTAACTGGGGTTCTCCTTTTGCAGAACATGTAGATCGCTTAAATTCCGCTTACGGAACTAGCTATTCTAAAGTTATCGTTCCTGGTTACCCAGAAGGTACTGTTCCGCATCCATTGGTTTCTGGTGGTTTTGCCGGTTCTCGTTTTCCTAATGTATTCCCTGAGTTAATGAAGGACGGAAAAGCGATGGCAGTTCCTTATCGCCCTTATGATATTATCGGACCTTTCTTCCGCGATGGTGGCTTATTTGAAAATTCTATCAATATTAATGGTGGAAATGAAAAGTCAGCTCTAAATGCTGTAGTAAGTAGAATGAATAATGAGGGTATCGTACCTAATAGCCATTCCGGCCGTACTTCTGTAAGTGTGGGTGGTAATGCTAAATTAGATAACGGCCTTTCTGTATCTGGAAACGTTACTTACGTAAACTCTGAACAGAAAACGCCTCCATCAGGTGGTTCAGTTTTCGGTGGTAACTTCGGTACCGCGGACGCTTCAATTTTTACGCGTTTATTCTATCTGCCAAGAAATTTTGACTTGAACGAAACGAATCCAGAAGGTATTCCTTACCCTTTTGAAAATCCAGTTACCGGCTCAAACGTTTTCTATCGTGCATTGGATAACCCTCGTTGGTTAACTAAGTATGATTATTTTAAATCAAACGTAAATCGTGTGTATGGTAATATTGCCTTAAACTATGACGTAACTCCCTGGTTGGCTTTAAGTGCCAGAGGTGGTATGAATACATATTCTGATTTTCAGAAAAACGTAAAAGTAGCTGGTGGTGTTGCTGATGCAAATGGTGAGGTTTGGACAAATGACGTTACGAATACCGAGATAGATTTAAACTATTTAGCTACCGTTACAACTAAATTCGGTGAAAACATCGATTTCAGATTAATTGCTGGTTTTAACTGGAATCAACGTTCTTATGGCACTCGCTATGTTGTGGGTGATGGTATTATTTCTAGAGGTTTATACAATACTGATGCTACAGTTACTCAGTTAAGTTCTGAATTTAATCGCTTACAGCGTTTTTATGCCGCTTACTCTGATATGCAACTTGGATACAAAAACTATTTGTATCTAGGTATTACCGCGCGTAATGACTTCTCTTCAACATTACCTGCAGCCAATAGAAGTTACTTCTATCCTGGGGTGAATGCCTCTTTCGTCCTAACAGATGCTTTTGATATTTCAAATAACTTCTTAGGTTATGCTAAAATTAGAGGTGCCTGGACACAAGTAGGTAATGAAGCAACTCCTTACAGAACAGCCACGCCTTATTTCCTTTCAACACCATTCACAACCGCTGGTGGTTCTAAATTCAATTTAGCTTCCTTAGGTAACACCTTAGGAAATGGTAATTTATTGTCAGAGTTAACGACTGAGATTGAGTTTGGTGCTGATGTAAGATTATTGAAAAATAAAGTTGCCTTAGAATTCACCTGGTTCAAAAGAAATTCTACAAACCAGATCACCTCTACGCAGGTACCAGCCTCTTCAGGCTTTACCCGTGCCGTAGTTAATGCAGGTGAAATTCAAAATAAAGGTTTTGAGGTTGCGTTGAACTTCTCACCTATCAAAACGAAGAACTTTACCTGGGATGCAACCGTTAACTTTACCCGTATTCGCTCTTTAGTAGTTGATGCTGGTGAAGGAGGTGATATCTATGTAGGTGGTTTATTCTCAAGTCTTGGTGTTATTCATAGAACAGGTTTACCTTATGGTCAAATATTTGGTTCTGCGAATGCTAGAACGCCTGAAGGTGATTTATTAATTGATAAATCATTGGGTTTGACCATTCTGGAGCCAACCTCTGAAATTATTGGTGATCCAAATCCTGACTTTACGACAAGTTTAATCAATACTTTCTCGTTCAAAGGATTTTCATTAAATGCGATGCTTGACTGGCGTCAGGGTGGTGACATGTATTTAACTACCGCAAGTTCTCTTTTACTAAGAGGCCAGATTAAAGTTACGGAAGACAGAGAAGCACTCAGAGTGATTCCCGGCGTTTATGGTAATACCCAGACGTTTGAACCTGTATTAGATGAAAAAGGAAATTATATCAGAAATACAACAGCCATCACTGCTTTTGATTATTTCTTCTCTAACGGCTTTGGCGCTTACGGCGCAGATGAAACGAATATTTTTGATATTACTTCTATTCGTTTAAGAGAAATTTCTTTGGCTTATCAGTTCCCAAAACAGTTATTGTCAAAGACACCTTTCGGTTCAGCAAGATTATCACTTTCTGGTCGTAACCTTTGGTGGAGAGCTCCAAATATTCTTGAAGGGGTGAATAGTGATCCCGAGGTTTTGGCTGAATCTGCTTCTTCAAATGTTCAAGGTTTCGAATACGGTTCTTATCCAACAACGAGACGTTTTGGTGTGAACCTTTCCATAACCTTCTGACGAATTATTGACATTTTTGTTCATCCTGGTTATTACAGTCCAGGGAAAAAAATTTACAAATGAATAAATTAAAAAATACCGTCAGATTTTTCGCCGCCACCCTTATGATTTTTGTTCTAAGTGGTTGTGGTGATATGTTTGACTTAGACATTAACCAAGATCCTAATAATCCTACGCAAGCAAGTTCGGATCTTCTACTTGCCCAGGCTCAATACAGTATGGTAAGCCTTATTGGTGGGGGTGTTAATAACGATCTCATGGGCTTCATGGGAATTATAGGTAGTTATGATAACTGGAATATTGGCCAGACTGCCTACAACGGAACCTGGCGCTCACTTTATGCTGATGTGCTAAAGGACCTTGAAGGAATCATCAAATCAAATACTGGTGATACAGGTTCACCTCAATATTTAGGTATTGCACAGCTGTTAAAGGCTTATGTAGTTTCTACTATGGTCGATCTTTTTGGCGATATTCCTTACACTGAAGCACTTAACGGTGACAGTGAAACGCCTATCGTCAATCCAAATTTTGAAGACGATGCCGCTATTTATGCTAAAATGCTCTTACTTGTTGACGAGGGTATTAAAGGAGTAACCAATGCCCGTCGTCCGGTGGCCATTACAGGTGACCTTATCTACGCTGGAAATACAGCACGTTGGGAAAAATTTGGTCTTTCTCTAAAATTGAAGATGTTAATGAATACGAGATTGGTGAACACTAACGCCAAATCTCAAATTGAAGCAGTAATCGCTTCTGGGAAATTAATTTCTACCACTGCGGAAGATTTTACTTTCCAATATTCAAAGACGGTTACACCAGATAATCGCCACCCTTGGTATCGTGCTTCTTACACAGCTGGTACTAACGGCTTTACTTACATTCTGCATCAGTTTATGTTAGAATCTTTAGAAGATGCTGACCCACGCTGGCCATACTATTTCCGTCGTATTCAGGGAACCGTTCTTGATCAGGCGGATCCATCTCAACGTAATACTTCTCCTTGTTCTCAAACGCCTTCCTGTACTTATGGATATTTTCCAATCAGTAATTTGGTAATTAAGCGTTTATATGAGAATAAGAATCTTAAGTATGATGATAAAGCAGCAGCTTTCTTAGCTGGCTTATTTGGACGTGACAGAGCTGACCCGGCAGGTATTCCACTAGATGGTGACTTCAGGCTTATTCCGGGTGTTTATCCTGCTGGTGGTTATTATGATATAGCAACACCCGCTATTCCTGCAGCAAATCGTGCGTCAGGTGGAGGAATTTTCCCAGCTTTAACTTCTGTAAACGTTCTTTATCATCAAATAGAAGCTATCCTTTCTCTGGGAGTAGCAGGTGATGCTAAGGCTTTATTCAAAAAAGCAATCGAAGATCATATTGGTAAAGTAGTAACATTTAGTAGATCATCTGATGTGAATGCGCCAGCTCCACCAATTACTATGGTCGATGGACGTGTATTGGATACAAAGGCTTATGTTGATCTATGGATGAGTCGTTATGACAATGCAGCCAATAACAACGCTAAATTAAACGTGGTTGGAAAACAACTTTGGTTTACTAGCTGGGGTAATGGTTTCGAGTTATATAACTTCTTCCGTCGTACTGGTTTCCCAAATACTATCCAGGATCCAATCCTTGCTCCTCGTAAATTCCCTGTTCGTTTACCTTATCCACAAGAGGAACTAACATTGAATCCTAATGCGAAAACAGCAAAGGATGTTATTTATGACAGAGATAGAATTTTCTGGGATCCGAACTAATTATTTTCATTGATTGTTTTAATAAAAAAACACAACATGAAGCGATATAAAATTTTGCTTTATTCTCTAGCCGCCGCACTCTTGTTGCCGTTTTCTTCCTGCAAGGACGAATCGCTAAATCCGGTTCTTGCGCCAGAAACTGCCGTTCATGGTTTTGCGCAAACAGCCGCTGGCTCAGCTACGAGTTTCTTCTATAAAGATATGACCACACCAATTAGTATTGAATTGCAATGGATATCTATAGATAAAATAAATACAGTTACTAAAATGGACATTTTTGTCAATTTTAGAGAGTCCTACGTCGATGCGGAAGGAAATCCTCGCGTAGCTAATCATGGTACTAAAAAAGTGAAAACTTTGGAAGGTAGTGCCGTTCCTGCCAATAGAGCGAATGCTAAATTTAGCATCTCTCCAAATGATGTTTATACCGCATTCAAAGATGCTACCTTTGATTATGGTGATGGCAAAGGAAAGGTTTCTGTATTTAGTAATACCTTTAAGAAAGACAGAACGTCATCTGTTCGTTTTACATCCGATGACGCATTTAGGATGACTTGGGCGTTCACCACCGCTGATGGTCGTTATTTTGACTCTTGGTCCGATTCTGTTTGTTCAGAATTTCCCGGGGCTAATTGCGATATCAACTGGGCTGTGGTTTGTGACTCAAAAATCGAAGGTACTTACATAGCTACTACTTCAGGTACATCTACCGATGACTGTTGTAAAGGTGTTTTTACAGAAACAAAAGAAGTAAAACTTACCAAAACTGGTGATGGCAAATATTCTATTTCCGATTGGAGCGCCGGCCTTTATTTAAAATGGTACGGAGTTTATGGTATTTCAGCTACGACAAAAATGGAGGCTACTTTGTTTGATGTTTGTGGAACCATTAAGTTTCCTGATTTTACAGAACCTTTCGGTGAAAAAACCACTGCTTCTGGTAAAGTGAATGATGATGGCACAATAAGTTATGCATGGGTAAATGGTTATGGTGACAAAGCCACCGTGCTACTTACACCCAAAAAATAATATTATTCTTCTTTATTAGTTTAATTGCTCCCCGATACTTATTTTCGGGGAGCAATTTTTTTTATGAGGTATCTTATCCTTCTTTTTGTCTTCAGTGTTACATCAGCTACTCATTTATTTTCATTCAATGCAAATAAATCACTGCCCTTATCATTTGAAATGGATAGTTTAAAAGATTTAATATCAAGGGACGTTATCCTAAGCACCAAAGGAAATGTTTTTATATGGATGAATTCGGAATGTCCGATTTGTAATAAGTATCCTAATATCTGGAAAAAATTAGCAATAGAATTTCCCGAATTTACCTTTATTGGGGTATTCACTTCGTTTGAAGACAAAAAAATGGCAAAGGATTTTATAAAAAAATATAAAATCCCTTTCCAGTGGTTTATAGATAAAAAGAATCATCTGGCAAATTATTTAAGCGTTAATGTTACTCCTGAGGTTTTGTTTTTTAATGCCGATGCTGAAATTGTTTACCGTGGTGCTACAGATGATTGGTTTTATGCCTTGGGGAAAACAAAGACAGTATCACAGCATTTATATTTGAAGAATGCGTTAACGGCTCAATTGAATAATCAACCTATATTGATTTTTAAAACGGATCCTATCGGTTGTATTTTTAACTGATCCACTTCCTTTTTCTTTTAAAATGCCACAATACATTATTTCAAGGTTTCGTTGACTGTTTAAAATAAAAAAAATCAGAATAAATATTATTTAGTTAATTTTAAAAGAATAGTTCATTTTCCGTTAAATGGAAAAGTAACTTATAGCTTTTTGTAAATTATTATTTCAATATGTCTGGGTCACTTCACTTAAATATTTTTTTGGTATTGGTATGTTTAATCGTTGGGAATGATGGGGTCTGCTCAGATTCGTTAACTTATTTCATTGACATCAAGCCAATCATTGATGAACATTGCACCGGCTGCCATAGAAAAGGTCAAACGGCACCTTTTTCATTGGAAAGTTATGAAGATGTAAAAAAAAGAGCAAGCATGGTTGAAATGGTGGTTGAGTCTAAATATATGCCTCCCTGGCACGCCGATACATTATTCAGAACTTTCCATAATCAACGGGCCTTATCAGAAGAATCGTTAAATAAAATACTTACATGGATTAAAAGTGGGGCAGCGGAAGGTTTACCTCAAAAAAAGGGAGCGGTAAATAGTTTTAATTGGCCTTCTCCGGATAAAATTGTTGCTTTTCAAAAACCATTTATCATACCAGGAGATAACGAGGAACAATATAGATTTTTTGTTATTCCTGTGGATAATCCAACACCTATATATTTACGGGGTGTAGGATTTGTACCCAAAAACAAGACGCTGGCACACCATAGCAGGATTATGATTGATACAACTAAAAGAATTCGACCTTTCGATGCTACTTCTGTTTGGCAAGCTGGGCCTCAACTGGAAAAAATGAATATTCCACTGGCCAATTCATTTTGGACAGGATGGGTTCCCGGTAATTTTCCTCTTTTTTACCCCGATGGTGTGGCAAAGGTACTTCCCGCTAATGCAGATTTAGTGGTTAATATGCATTATGCTCCTTCTGCAAAGGAAGAAACCGATCAATCAGAAATTCATCTTTATTATGCCAAAGGAAAGCCAAGAAGAATTATTGAAACTTTAGTTTTTGATGAAACCTGGGTGACAAATAAGCCGTTTGAATTCCAACCTGATACAGTTATTACCTTTTATATGAGGTCGCCTGTTTTACCAGTCGATTTATCATTATTAAGTGTTCTGCCCCACATGCATCTTCTTGGAAAATCATTTAAATCGTTTGCCATTACGCCCGACGGTGATATGATACCGCTAATACATATTCCGGAATGGGATTTTAATTGGCAGCAAACCTACCAGTTCAATAATTTGCTCAAAATCCCTCGCGGTTCGGTTATTTATGCGGAGGCAACGTTTGATAACACTAAAAATAACCCTAAAAACCCCTATTTCCCACCAGCAAAAGTAAGGTATGGTTGGGGGACTAAAGATGAGATGATGAACCTGATTTTTGAATATCTTTTATATGAACCAGGTGATGAGTATCTGGATTTTTATGGCGCTGAAAATTAAATTTAAATCATGAAAAAACTAATTTTTATTATTTGTTGCTTCATTCCTTTTATGATGTTTGCTCAAGAGGAGTTGTATCAAACAACGCGGGATGAATTTAATTATGGTGAATTCAGACCTAATAATTCAGCACCCATTTATGGTATAGCAGAAAAACCAGGAAAATTAATGGGCAATATATATTTGGATTCGATTTTCAGAAGTTCAGCGGTGGTATTTTTCAAGGAAATAGTTAAGCGATATGATCCAAATGCATCTGATTCAATAGCAGGCTACAAACTACGAATTAATTTACTTGAAAAATTAGTGGAGTTTAAAATGAATGGGGGTATTAAGGGAGTTGATAATAAGGCTATAAAAAAAATTCAAACGTTTGATCCGGCAGGCAATACTCTTAAAACATATATCAATGGCCAATCACTCGGTATTGATTCGGTAGGTGAAGATCACTTTTATGATTTGGTTTATGACGGTCTTTTTGTAAAGGTAGTATCTCTTTCAGTTCTTAAAAAAAAGGAACCTACGTATCACGTTGCTTTATCTATGGGAGATAAAAATGCTTATTACTACTTAAAAACAACCTATTTTGCCAAAATTGAGAATGGAAAGTGGAGCGAAATACAGAATAATAAAAATACCTGGTTAGATTTAACTGGCTCGAGGGAAAAAGTAATGTCAAGCTATCTTCAACAAAATCAACTTAATCTAAAATTAACATCAGATTTGAGACAATTCTTTCAATATTTTGATAAAATAATGGTCGAATAAAAAGGAATAAACTTGACTGCATTCGTTTTTCTTTGTAAATTAAGTATTCATTCATTTAATGAGTATGATAAACGGGCAAGACACTTACGCAGCTATGTTTCTGAATTATCTTGAAAGAGAAAGAAGAGTTCCTTTGGAAACTTTAAGGGGGTATGGTGATGATGTAGAATATTTCAAAGCATTTTTGGACCTTCAACCGGTAGAATATAGCTGGACCTCTGTAGATACTGAAATTATAAGAGCCTGGATAGTGTCATTGGCGGGCAAAGGAAATAAACCTTCTGTAATCAGAAGAAGGGTTGCAGGTATAAGATCTTTTTATCGGTTTCTTCAACGAATAGGAAAAGTGACTATGAACCCAGCTCTTCGCTTACCATTACCCAAAGTTCCCAAAAGGCTTCCGCGGTTTATATCTGTTGAAGGGATGGAAAAACTTGGTTCGGGGCATTTATTTCCATCTGATTTTAGTGGACTCCGTGATCGGTTGATACTAGAATTGCTATACGGAACTGGAATGAGAAGAGCGGAGGTAGCTAATCTTAAAGAAATTGATATTCAGTGGGATAGAAAAGAAATTAACGTGTTGGGGAAAGGAGGAAAAAGCAGAGTAATACCTGTGGTTAGCTCGTTATACAATTTGTTGACAAAATATAGAGAGGAGCGAAACACCTTATTTGAGAAAGGAGCGGTTACATTTTTTGTAACTGATAAAGGTAGAGATATTTACACTCGATTTGTTTATGCGGTGAGTATTAGGTACTTAGGAATGGTAACGAGTATAGAGAACAAAGGGCCTCATTTGTTGCGACACACTTTTGCTACTCATTTAATGAGTAATGGAGCAGATATTCAAGCAGTAAAAGCACTGTTAGGGCATTCTAGTCTGGCTGCCACCCAGGTATATATGCATAACTCTGCAGAACGATTAAAAAAAATATATAATCAGGCACATCCCAAAGCACAGCGTAAAAGGCCGGAAGATAACGGCTAGACAAAAATCACTTTATTCATTTTTTAAAAAAAATCACTATGAGCATTGACATGCAAGCGGTTTCCTTTCGTGCGGACCAAAAATTAAAGTTGTTCATTGAGAATCGTGTTGAGAAATTGAATCTTTTTTTTGGCAGAATTATTCGTACTCAAGTTTTGTTGAAACTTGAAAATGCCGGACAGGTAAAAGAAAAAGTAGTCGAGGTAAGTGTACATGTGCCTGGAGAAGTGTTGTTTGTAAAATCGAGTAAGATGTCATTTGAGGCTGCCACTGATGAAGCTATTGATTCATTGAGACGTAAGATTGAGCGATATAAAAGCCGTAGAAAATAAATTGATATTTTTTTTGAAATCCTTTGGATTAGTTACAAAGACTATTTATCTTTGCATCGCTTTCGGGAAAACCTTTAGAAGTAAAGTGTGAAAGTAAATAGTCAGCCAGCATAGCTCAGTTGGTAGAGCAGCTGATTTGTAATCAGCTGGTCGGGGGTTCGAGTCCCTCTGCTGGCTCTTATAAATTTACTTTAAAGAAGTAAGTTCATTTGAAATTTTCTTCTTAATTGGAGAATTGGGGGTGCGCCGGAGCTGGAGAGCCGGGCCAGACTGTAAATCTGGTGACTATGTCTGAATAGGTTCGATTCCTATCACCCCCACAATTTAAATGTATCATTTTTGGTATATTTATTTTGTGTTAAGCGGGTGTAGCTCAGTTGGTAGAGCATCAGCCTTCCAAGCTGAGGGTCGAGGGTTCGAGTCTCTTCGCCCGCTCTTTATGTTTAATAACTCCGACAATAACAGCCGATGTAGCTCAGGGGTAGAGCACTTCCATGGTAAGGAAGGGGTCAGGGGTTCAATTCCCCTCATTGGCTCTAGTATTCCGGAGATTTTTCTTGTTTAATGAATTAATATTTTAAAAATCAAAACTGATGGCTAAAGGTACATTCGAAAGAACGAAACCACACGTTAACATTGGTACTATCGGTCACGTAGATCATGGCAAAACAACCTTGACTGCCGCGATAACTTATGTTCTTTCAAAAGAAGGTCTTGCGGAAAGAAAATCGTACGATTCAATCGATGCTGCTCCGGAAGAAAAGGAGCGTGGTATTACTATCAATACTGCTCACGTTGAGTATGAAACGACTAACAGACATTACGCTCACGTAGATTGTCCAGGTCACGCGGATTATGTAAAAAACATGGTTACGGGTGCTGCTCAAATGGATGGAGCTATTATCGTTGTTGCAGCTACGGATGGGCCTATGCCTCAAACGCGTGAACACATTCTTCTTGCTCGTCAGGTAGGTGTACCGAAATTAGTTGTTTTCATGAATAAGGTAGATATCGTTGAGGATCCAGAGATGCTAGAATTAGTGGAGATGGAGGTTCGTGAGTTACTTGATACCTATGGTTTTGATGGTGATAATGCTTCTGTTATTCAAGGTTCTGCACTAAAGGCTTTGGAAGACGATCCTCATTACATTGGAAAAATCCAGGAGTTGATGGCGGCGGTAGATAATGATATTCCAAATCCTGTTCGTTTAACTGATAAGCCATTCTTAATGCCTATTGAGGACGTGTTCTCTATCACAGGTCGTGGTACTGTAGCAACGGGTCGTATCGAAAGAGGAGTTATCAACGTTGGTAACCCTGTTGAAATTGTAGGTATGATGGACAAAGAGGATAAGCCTTTAACTTCAGTTTGTACTGGTGTTGAGATGTTCCGTAAATTACTGGATAGAGGTGAAGCAGGTGATAACGCCGGTTTGTTATTAAGAGGTATTGAAAAATCTCAGATTCGTCGTGGAATGGTTATCTGTGCCCCAGGTTCAGTAAAGCCACATATTCGTTTCAAATGTGAGACTTATGTACTATCTAAAGATGAAGGTGGTCGTCATACACCATTCTTTAACGGATACCGCCCTCAGTTTTATTTCCGTACAACAGACGTTACTGGTGATGTTAAATTACCAGAAAATGTTGAGATGGTAATGCCTGGTGATAACGTATCTTTAGAGGTTACCCTACTTAACCCAATCGCAATGGAAAAAGGATTACGTTTCGCTATCCGCGAAGGTGGTCGTACCGTTGGTGCAGGTCAGGTTACTGAAATATTAGAATAAATATATTCCCTTTTGGGAAATCAATATGAGTTAGGTTTCAGTATTGAAACCTAACTCTTGTTTACGGGCGTAGCTCAACTGGTAGAGCGACGGTCTCCAAAACCGTAGGCTGGGGGTTCAAGTCCTCCCGCCCGTGCTGCTTAAAATATTATTATTATGGAATCATTGAAACTATATCTCAGAGAAAGTTACGACGAACTTGTTAATAAAGTTACGTGGCCTTCTTGGGTGAGCTTACAAGAAAATGCTATCCTCGTGGTGGTCGCTAGTCTCTTGTTGGCTCTCATCGTTTTTGTAATGGATGTTTTTTCGAGTACCTTACTTGATTTGATTTACGGGCTGTAATTATCTGCTTTCCAATATACTGTTAAATGTCCGAAGAAAAAAGGTGGTATTCTCTCCGCGTGATAAGTGGAAAAGAACGAAAAATAAAGGAGCGTCTGGATACAGAAATTCAGCGTAATGACTGGTCTGGTTTTATTTTTCAAGTGGTTGTTCCTCTCGAAAAAGTTTATAAGATTAGGAATGGAAAAAAAGTGGTCTCGGAGAGAAATATTCTCCCAGGCTATATTCTTATTGAAGCCACAGAGGGTAAACTTTCAGGTGATGTAGTTACCGGTGTTCAAAATCTTCAAAATGTAATTCATTTCCTTGGTAAAAATACGCCTATCCCAATGCGGGAAGCAGAGGCAAATAGACTACTCGGAAAGGTAGATGAATCTCAAGAATCTGCAGAGGCACTTATTGAACCGTTCATAGTGGGAGAAACAATTAAAATTGTTGACGGACCTTTCACCGAGTTCGTTGGTGATATTCAAGAGATAAACGAAGACAAAAAGAAGCTTAAAGTTATTGTCAAGATATTTGGCAGAGGAACTGAAGTTGAGTTGAATTTCATGCAGGTTGAAAAAACCAGTTGATTTTTTTATATAAGTTCTAAATATTCAATTTTGTTCTTCCTGGTGTGTGAGCCTCGAAGACGCTTCCAAAAGGGGATATGAGGTTCTAAAAATGTAGTGATATGGCAAAGGAAATAGGATTTTTGATTAAATTACAGGTAAAAGGTGGGCAAGCTAATCCAGCGCCTCCAATCGGTCCTGCCTTAGGTTCTAAGGGTGTAAATATTATGGAGTTTTGCAAGCGTTTCAATGCTGCAACACAAGATAAAATGGGACAAATTCTTCCAACCGTTATTTCGGTGTATAAAGACAAGTCTTTTGATTTTATCATCAAAACACCACCTGTGGCCATTCAATTGATTGAAGCTACTAAGGCGAAGAAGGGATCTGCCCAACCAAATAGAAATAAAATTGGTTCCGTTTCATGGGATCAAGTAAAAACTATTGCGGAAATCAAGATGCCTGATTTAAATTGCTTTGAGATTCATTCTGCAATGAAGATGGTTGCTGGAACAGCAAGAAGTATGGGTATTACCGTAAGTGGTGATGCTCCATGGTCCACAGTAGAAAATTAATTTTTAATGTAGGGAGTTTATGCCTAAGGGTATAAATGATATTACCTCAAAATTGTTCTATATGACTAAAATAGGAAAAAAAAGAGCTCTGGTAGATGCAAAGGTTAATCGCGAGAAGTTGTACACACTTGACGAAGCATTCGTGTTAGTGAAAGAAGTTAACACAACTAAATTCGATGCCTCGGTTGATATTCATGCTCGATTGGGTGTTGATCCCAGGAAACCAGATCAATCTCTGCGTGGTACAGTAAGTTTGCCTCACGGAACAGGTAAGACGAAGAAAGTAGCTGTTTTTTGTACGCCTGATAAGGTACAGGAGGCTCTTGATGCTGGAGCTGATTATGCAGGATTGGAGGAACTTATCCAAAAAGTAATGGGTGGTTGGACCGATGTTGACGTGGTTATAGCAACGCCTCAGGTAATGGCACAGGTAGGTCGCTTAGGTAGAATATTAGGTCCAAGAAACCTTATGCCTAATCCTAAAACTGGTACTGTTACTATGAATGTAGGTGAAGCAGTAGCTGATGTGAAATCAGGTAAGATCTCCTTTAGGGTAGATAAATATGGTATTATTCACGCATCTATTGGTAGAGTATCTTTTACCGCCGATAAGTTGACAGAAAACGCCAATGAGCTTCTTTCTACCTTACTTCGTATGAAGCCTTCCAGTGCAAAAGGTATCTATATGAAATCAATCACCGTAGCGAGTACGATGAGCCCAGGTATAAAGGTTGACCCTAAAGTCGTTCGCTAATCATTAAAGTTAATCGGAAATGACCAAACAGGAAAAAACAGCGGTAATTGAAGAGTTAAAAGGTGTATTTGCTAATTTAGATTTTTTCTACATTACAGACGCATCTACTTTATCCGTTGAAACAATTAATAATTTCAGAAGATTGTGTTTTGAAAGAGGAGTTAAAATGAGGGTTATAAAAAATACCCTCATCCGCAAAGCACTTGAATCTGCTGCCTCAGAAAAAAATTATGAGGCAATCTTTGGTGAATTAAAAGGACCAACAGCTGTTCTCTATGCCGAGGGCGCTGCAAATATTCCAGCCAAAGTTTTAAAGGAATTTCGTGCTGGAAACGATAGACCACTTCTAAAAGCTGCCTATATTGATACTGCCGTGTTTATCGGTGATAGTCAATTAGAAGCATTAATTAAGCTAAAGTCGAAAGAACAGTTGCTTGGAGAAGTTATTGGTCTGTTACAGTCACCAGCAAGAAATGTTATCAGTGCTCTTCAATCTGGCGGTCAAACGATTGCCGGTTTGGTGAAAACACTGCAGGAGCGCGCTTAATTTAGCGCATTCCCCCTAGGTTAGGCTTCCAAGCTAACCCGCACATAAAATTATTATTTAATCTTAAAACGAAACACAATGGCGGATTTGAAAGCTTTTGCGGAACAGCTTGTCAATCTGACGGTTAAAGAAGTCAATGAACTTGCTGCTATTTTAAAGGATGAATATGGTATAGAACCAGCAGCTGCTGCTGTAGCTATGGCTGCTCCTTCAGGTGGTGATTCAGGTGCTTCTGCTTCTGCAGAGCAAACTTCTTTTGACGTTATTTTAGCTTCCGGCGGAGCTGCGAAACTACAAGTAGTTAAAGAAGTTAAGACTTTACTTAATTTGGGCTTGAAAGAAGCGAAAGACCTGGTTGACGCTGCTCCTGCTCCTCTTAAAACTGGCGTTTCTAAAGAAGAGGCTGCTGAATTGAAAGAGAAACTTGAGGCCGCTGGTGCTCAGGTTGAAATTAAGTAATTATTTGCTCATTTGCGAATTTATTATGATCCAGACTTACAGTCTTGGCAATTAATGCGAAAGTGTCTTTGTGGCTTAGCGATGGTTTATATCGCTAAGCCTCTAGGCATTTTTTTGTAAAGGAAGTGTTTTACTGTTAATGGCCGTTTTAAACTTTATTGTCTCGAATTACATTTTATCTCGTGTTGATCTAATGTTTCGTTCTTACCGAAAAATATTTTGTGCCGATGATATCCAATGGAAATGAACTCGCCCTCGAGTCAAAAAGAATAAGTTTCGGGAAAACTAAATTTCCCGCTGAGTATCCTGACTTTCTGGAGATTCAGTTAAAATCTTTTCAGGAATTTTTTCAATTAGAAACTACTCCTGAAAATAGAATGAATGAAGGTCTTTATAAGGTCTTTAAAGAAAATTTTCCTATTTCTGACGCTAGGAGTATTTTCCAACTTGAATTCTTAGACTATTTTGTCGATCCACCCCGTTATAGCATGGAAGAATGCGTTCAGCGCGGTCTAACTTTTCATGTGCCTCTCAAGGCTAAACTAAAACTGTCGTGTAATGATGTTGAACATGTTGATTTTCAAACGATAGTACAAGATGTCTTTTTAGGTAATATTCCTTACATGACCCCTCGTGGTACCTTTGTTATCAATGGTGCTGAAAGGGTAGTTGTTTCACAATTACATAGGTCTCCAGGTGTGTTTTTTGGCCAAAGTGTTCACCCCAATGGAACAAAAATCTACTCAGCAAGAGTCATTCCATTTAAGGGTGCCTGGATGGAATTCGCAACAGATATCAATACCGTCATGTATGCTTACATTGACAGAAAAAAGAAATTCCCTGTTACGACCCTACTAAGGGCAATTGGTTTTGATTCTGATAAGGCTATTCTCGATATTTTTGACCTTGCTGATATTGTTCCAGCGAATAGGGAAGAATTACAAAAATCAATAGGTCGTAAATTGGCTGCCAGAGTGTTAAGGTCATGGACCGAAGATTTCGTCGATGAGGATACTGGTGAAGTAGTAACTATTGAAAGAAATGAAATTATTCTGGAAAGAGATTCTCTTCTGGATGATGATAATATAGATTTGATTTTGGAAGCGGCCTGCGATGTTGTTATTCTTCAAAAAGAAGACATCGATTTGGATTATTCTATTATTTATAACACGTTGCAGAAAGATCCAACTTCTTCTGAAATGGAGGCGGTTCAGTATATTTATAGACAACTTAGAGGCACTGATCCTCCCGATGAGGAAACAGCGCGTGGAATCATTGATAAGTTGTTCTTTTCGGACAAAAGATACAATCTCGGGGAGGTTGGCAGATATAAAATTAACCGTAAACTTAATCTTAATGGTAGTTATGAAAGTCTGGTCCTTTCAAAGGAAGATATCATAAATATTGTTAAGTATTTAGTTAGCTTGATGAACCAGAAAGCTGAAATTGATGATATAGATCATTTAAGTAACAGAAGGGTTAGAAATGTTGGTGAGCAACTATATGCTCAGTTTGGTGTAGGTTTGGCTCGTATGGCGCGTACGATAAGAGAGCGTATGAATGTCAGAGATAATGAAGTGTTCACGCCTATTGATCTTATTAATGCCAGGACGCTTTCTTCCGTTATCAATTCTTTCTTCGGTACCAGTCAGCTTTCTCAGTTCTTGGATCAGACTAATCCTCTTTCTGAAATAACACATAAAAGAAGAATTTCGGCGCTTGGACCCGGAGGTCTGTCTCGTGAAAGAGCAGGTTTTGAGGTGCGTGATGTCCATTATTCTCATTATGGTAGATTGTGTACCATTGAAACTCCTGAAGGTCCAAACATTGGCTTGATATCTACCTTATGCGTTCATGCAAAGGTAAATAAAATGGGCTTTCTTGAGACTCCTTACCGTGAAGTAGTAGATGGTAAGTTGAAAATTGAAGATCATCCTATTTATTTGTCGGCTGAGGGTGAAGATCTTAAACGTATTGCCCAGGCTAATGCTCGCGTTGATAACGCGGGAGCATTTACAAGAGATAGGATCAAATGTAGGGAACAAGGAGAATTTCCTGTGCTTACACCTTCTGAAATTGAATTTATGGACGTTGCACCAAACCAAATCGTTGGTGTCTCCGCTTCAATGATTCCTTTTCTTGAGAATGATGATGCTAACCGTGCCTTGATGGGATCTAACATGCAAAGACAGGCGGTTCCTTTAGTTCGTCCAAGTTCTCCTATTGTCGGTACAGGATTGGAAGGCAAGGTAGCCAGAGATTCCCGCATGCTTATCAATGCAGAAGGGGATGGTGAAGTAGAATATGTAGATGCTGTTGAAGTGAAAGTTAGATATGATCGTTCTGATGATGATCAGTTGGTTTCATTTGAAGATAGCTTGAAGTCTTATAAATTAACTAAATTCCTTCGTACAAATCAAGGTACTTGTATCAATCTTAGACCTATTGTCAGAAAAGGAGACAGGGTAACAAAAGGTCAGATTTTATGTGACGGTTATGCTACTGAAAAAGGTGAACTGGCTCTTGGTCAGAATCTCAAAGTGGCATTCATGCCTTGGAAAGGTTATAACTTCGAAGACGCCATTGTTATTTCTGAGAAGGTCGTTAGGGAAGATATCTTTACTTCTTTACACATTGAGCATTTTGAACTGGAGGTTAGAGATACTAAACTCGGTGAAGAGGAATTAACAAATGATATTCCGAACGTTAGTGAGGAAACAACAAGAGACTTAGATGAACATGGAGTCATTCGCGTAGGTGCCTGGGTGAAAGAAGGGGATATTCTTATCGGTAAAATTACACCAAAAGGTGAATCTGATCCTACCCCTGAAGAAAAACTGTTGCGTGCCATTTTTGGAGATAAAGCAGGTGATGTAAAAGATGCTTCTTTAAAAGCACCTCCATCAACTAACGGCGTAATTATAGATAAGCAGTTGTTCGCCAGAGCTAAAAAAGATAAAGTTCAGAAATCATCTGAAAAAGATATGCTTTCTAAACTTGAAGATGAGCACAAAATTATATTGAACGAACTTATTACCAGGTTGGTCGATAAATTACTTCAATTGGTTAAAGGTAAGCAGTGTAAAGGGGTTCGCAGTGTTTACAATGATATTCTTATTCCTGCTGGTAGCAAATTCAGTCAACAGGTTCTTAGAAATATTGATTATGCTTCGGTAGATTATTCGAATTGGACGGATGATTCCTCAATTAATAACTTGATTGCTAGACTTTTACATAATTATAGCATTAAAGTAAATGAGGAAGTAGGGCGTTTCAAGAGAGAAAAGTTCAATATTAGCATCGGTGACGAATTACCAGCAGGCGTTCTTAAGTTGGCTAAAGTTTACATGGCCAAAAAACGTAAACTTAAAGTTGGTGATAAACTTGCGGGAAGACACGGAAATAAGGGTATTGTATCTAAGATTGTTAGGATGGAAGATATGCCGTTCTTAGAAGACGGTACCGCTGTTGATGTCGTTCTTAATCCGCTGGGTGTGCCTTCTCGTATGAATTTAGGTCAAATTTTTGAAACGGTTCTCGGTTGGGCAGGCGAAAAAATGGGCGTTAAATTCTCAACACCTATCTTTGACGGTGCAAGTAAAGAGGAAATTGACGGATTTATCCAAAAGGCGGGTTTACCTAGCCTGGGTCAAACTTACCTGTATGATGGTGAAACCGGTGAAAGATTCCACCAGCAGGCTACCGTGGGCGTCATCTATATGCTCAAATTATCACACATGGTTGATGATAAAATGCACGCGCGTTCTATCGGGCCCTATTCTCTTATCACACAGCAACCTCTTGGCGGTAAAGCTCAGTTTGGTGGTCAAAGATTTGGTGAAATGGAGGTGTGGGCACTCGAAGCATTTGGTGCAGCAAATATCCTTCAGGAGTTACTTACTATTAAATCCGATGATATTAACGGTCGTGCTAAAGCTTATGAAGCTATCGTTAAAGGTGATAACCTTCCAGAACCAAATATTCCTGAGTCGTTTAACGTACTGATTCACGAATTACGTGGTTTAGCCCTTGATATCAAATTTGAATAACGAGATCTCTCCGGAGATTAAATTGCTATAATTATGTCTTTTAAGAAGAAAAATCAGATTCAGCAGCAAGAGTTCGAGAGTATTACTATCAGTCTCGCTTCACCAGATGATATCCTGGAGCGTTCATTTGGTGAGGTACTCAAACCGGAAACGATTAACTATAGAAGTTATAAGCCGGAAAGAGATGGTCTGTTCTGTGAGCGTATCTTTGGGCCTGTGAAGGACTATGAATGCTATTGCGGTAAATATAAAAGAATTCGTTACAAAGGTATTGTTTGTGATAGATGTGGTGTTGAAGTTACAGAGAAAAAGGTGCGTAGAGAACGGATGGGCCATATAAAACTGGTTGTACCCGTAGTACATATATGGTTCTTTAAATCTTTACCAAATAAAATTGGATATTTACTCGGTCTTTCTTCTAAAAAACTAGAGACGATTGTTTATTACGAACGTTATATTGTTATTCAACCAGGTATCGCTGAGTCTGAAAAAGTTAAGGTACACGAACTTTTAACTGAGGAGGAGTATTTGGAAATCATGGACAATATTCCGCATGAGAATAGTCAATTAGAGGATAATGATCCAAATAAGTTTGTGGCTAAAATGGGTGCGGAAGCCATAAAGGATATGTTAAATCGTCTTAAATTGGACGAGTTATCCTACGAACTTCGTAACCAGGCAGCAAACGAAACCTCGCAGCAACGTAAATCGGAAGCACTTAAACGCCTTCGTGTAGTAGAGGCTTTCCGTCAGGGAATGACACACATGGAGAATAGACCTGAGTGGACTATCATTCAATATTTACCTGTTATTCCACCAGAATTACGCCCGCTTGTTCCTCTTGATGGTGGTCGTTTCGCGTCTTCTGACCTTAATGATCTTTACCGTAGAGTAATTATCAGGAATAATCGTTTAAAAAGATTGTTGGAAATAAAGGCGCCGGAAGTCATTCTAAGAAATGAAAAGAGGATGCTACAGGAGGCAGTCGATTCATTATTTGATAACTCAAGGAAGTCAAATGCTGTTAAAGCTGAAGGTGGTCGTCCATTAAAATCTTTAAGTGATATTCTTAAAGGTAAACAAGGTCGTTTCCGTCAAAATTTATTAGGTAAAAGGGTAGATTACTCTGGTCGTTCTGTTATCGTGGTAGGCCCAACGCTCAAATTGCATGAGTGTGGTATTCCAAAAGCTATGGCGGCTGAATTATTCAAGCCTTTTGTTATTCGTAAATTGATAGAAAGAGGTATAGTAAAAACAGTTAAATCTGCTAAGAAATTGGTAGATAGAAAAGACCCGGTTATTTGGGAAATTCTTGAAAATATTCTTAAAGGTCACCCGGTTTTACTTAACCGTGCCCCAACCCTTCACCGTCTCTCTATTCAGTCCTTCCAACCCCGTTTAATCGAAGGTAAGGCCATTCAGCTGCACCCTTTAGTTTGTGGTTCGTTCAATGCTGACTTTGATGGTGATCAGATGGCCGTGCACGTGCCATTAAGTCATGCTTCTATTTTAGAAGCTCAAATGTTGATGCTTTCGTCACATAATATGTTGAATCCGCAAAACGGAACGCCAGTAACTTTGCCTTCACAGGACATGGTACTTGGTTTATATTATATAACAAAAGAAAGGAAATCAACCCCTGAAATTAAGGTTAAAGGGGAAGGTATGAAGTTTTACTCTGCTGAAGAAGTGATTATTGCTCTAAACGAAGGTGTTATTGATCTTCATGCAGCCATTAAAGTTAGGGTGAAAACAGAAATGCCAAATGGTGAATGGGCTTATAAACTAATTGATACTACCACGGGTAGAGTTATTTTTAATCAACATGTTCCCGAAGGTGTACCTTTTGTGAATGACCTGATGACTAAGAAAAATATCAAAAAGGTTATTAGTGATGTTATCGAAAGAACTAATCTTGCGGTTACAGCTGGTTTCCTTGATGATGTTAAGGATATGGGTTTTACCTGGGCGTTTAAGGGTGGTTTGTCCTTTAACTTAGGTGATTTGATTAATCCTACGATTAAGGAAGGTACCCTTGCTGAAGCTCAAGAAGAGGTTGATGAAGTTTGGGAAAATTACAATATGGGGCTTATTACAAATAATGAGCGCTACAACCAGATTATTGATAAATGGACCTACGCAGATAATAAAATTACAGAGGCTTTAATGCGTGAACTTGCCTCTCATAAGCAAGGTTTCAACTCTGTATTCATGATGCTTGATTCCGGAGCGAGGGGTTCTAAACAGCAGATTAAACAGCTTTGTGGTCTAAGAGGACTTATGGCAAAACCAAGGAAATCAGGTGATACAGGTGGTGCCGTTATCGAGAATCCAATTCTTGCCAATTTCGTTGACGGACTGTCGGTTTTAGAGTATTTCATCTCTACCCACGGTGCCAGAAAGGGTTTGGCGGACACGGCGCTTAAAACAGCCGATGCTGGTTACCTTACCAGACGTTTGGTTGACGTTTCACAAGATGTAATTATTTCTGAAGTCGATTGTGCTACCCTAAGAGGTATTGAAACGTCTGCGCTAAAAGATAATGAAAAAGTTATTGAGCAGCTTTCGTCTCGTATTGAAGGTCGTTATACCTTATACGATATCACATTACCAGGCTCAGATGAGATTCTCCTGCATGCCGGTGATTATATAGATGCTAGAATGGCTGTCCATATCGAAAAGATTGGTATTGATTCTATTACCATTCGTTCCGTATTGACCTGCGAATCTAAAAAAGGTGTTTGTGCCAAATGTTATGGTAAAAATCTTGCTTCTGGTAGAATCACTGAAAATGGAGATGCAGTAGGCATTATTGCGGCTCAGTCTATCGGTGAACCAGGTACGCAGCTTACTTTACGTACTTTCCACGTAGGTGGTGTGGCTTCTTTGTCAAAAACAGAATCGGAAATAGTTTCCCGTTTTAATGCTAAAGTTGAATTCGATGGCATTAAAACAACAGAAGCTACAGATGGATCAAAAAATACTATCGTCCTATCCAGAACAGGTGAATTAAGATTACATGATATTGAAACAAATAAATTATTCGTTTCTCTTCATATTCCTTACGGTTCAAATCTATATTTCAAGGATGGGGAAAAGGTGACAAAAGGTCAAACTATTTGTGATTGGGATCCTTTCAACGCTGTCATCATTTCTGAGTTTTCTGGTATCGTTCAATTCGATTCTATTGAAGAAGGAGTAACCTATCGTCTTGAAAGAGATGATCAGACGGGCTATTCTGAAAAGGTAATCATTGAATCAAAAAATAAAAAGAAAATTCCTTATATAACTATCTCTTCTAAAGATGGTGAGGTACTCAAAAACTATTCTCTTCCTGTAGGTTCTTACCTTTCTGTTGAAGATAACAGTTCGGTTGTTGCTGGTGATAAGGTGGCCAAAATCCCGAGGAGTTTAGGAAAAATCCAGGATATCACAGGTGGTTTACCCAGGGTAACTGAATTGTTTGAAGCAAGAAATCCTTCAAACCCTGCCGTGGTTTCTGAAATTGATGGTGTAGTTAGTTTCGGTAAAATCAAAAGGGGAAATAGAGAAATTGTAGTTACTTCAAAGGATGATCAAAATCATAAATATTTAATTGGACTTTCAAAACACGTGTTGGTTCAAGACGGTGATTTTGTAAGAGCTGGAACGCCTCTTTCTGACGGTGCTATTGCTCCAAGAGATATTTTGAATATTAAAGGTCCTTTTGCAGTGCAACAATATTTGGTGAATGGTGTACAAGAGGTTTACCGATCTCAGGGTATCACTATCAATAATAAGCACATTGAGGTTATTGTAAGACAAATGATGCGTAGATTCCTCATTGAGGATTCTGGAGATACTACTTTCCTTGAAGGAGAAACCGTTGAAAGAGGTGAATTTATCGAGCAAAATGATATCATTTTTGATAAAAAATTCATCACCGATCCAGGGGAATCTAATAAGCTTAAGGCGGGTCAACTTGTTTCGTTAAGACAAATCAGAGAGGAAAATTCTTTCCTAAAAAGGAATGACCGCAAATTAGTAGCCTTCCGTGATGCTGTTCCCGCAACTGCCAGTCCGCAGCTAATGGGTATCACTAAAGCCTCATTAGGTACTAATAGCTGGATTTCAGCAGCTTCCTTCCAGGAAACAACGAAAGTTTTAAGTACCGCAGCCATAGCAGCTCAAAAGGATGATTTGAGAGGTCTTAAAGAAAACGTAATTGTTGGTAAGAGAATTCCTGCAGGAACGGGCGCCAGAGAATTTGAACAAATTATCGTTGCTCATAAAGATAAAAGTTCTGAACTCGTAACCCAGGCGCAGTTTATTGATATGGAATAACTTATGTTGAGTTTTCTATTTTAATTTATTATATTGGCAAACCGGGATGTATTTATTTCCCGGTTTGCTCATTTTTATACATTACTTTGTTCGTTCCTTATCCTTTTATTTAAAATTATGAATGAATACCTGATTGATTTATTTAGACAAATAGAACTTCCAGTCAGGAATCCTGTACTTATTTTATCCTTGTTATTTTTTGTTATTCTTTTAGTACCCTTACTTTTTAGAAGATTTCATATACCAGGTATTCTCGGTCTTATTCTTTCCGGTGTACTCATTGGTCCAAATGGTCTTAACATATTAGAAAAATCAGAAGCTATAAATCTTTTTTCTACCATTGGTTTGTTATATATCATGTTTATGGCGGGTCTTGAACTCGACACGAATGAATTCAATAAGTATAAATACAAAAGTTTACTTTTCGGTCTGTTTACTTTTGCGATTCCGTTGCTTGTAGGTTTTCCGATTTGTTTTTACCTGCTTAAATTTGATTTTCAAGCGAGCTTCCTTGTGGCAAGCATGTTCCACCCACACCTTGATTTCGTATCCCATAGTTAGCCGGTGGGGTATAGTATCACAGCAGGCTGTTGCCATTACTGTTGGCGGTACTATTTTAACAGATACGGCCGTATTAATTATGTTAGCTGTAATATTAAAAACTAACAGCGAGGGAGTTAGCAATGCTTTTTGACTCCAACTCACGGTTTCTTTATTTCTTTTTTCTGTTGTTATGTTTAAAGTTATTCCTCCTGTTTCCAGGTGGTTTTTTAGAAAAGTTGAAAGTGAAAAGCACTCTCATTATATTTTTGTCCTTTCTGTGATTTTTTTCGCCGCTTTCTTGTCTGAAATAGCTGGCGTAGAACCAATTATAGGTGCTTTCATGGCTGGATTGGCCTTGAATTCATTAATCTCCCATACATCGGCATTATTCAATAGAATTGAGTTTATTGGTAACGCCTTATTTATTCCATTCTTTTTAATTAGCGTGGGGGATGCTGGTTGATTTATCCGTTCTATTCAATGGAAAACATGCTGTAATTATTGCTATTGTTTTAACGTCGGTAGCTTTGTTGGGGAAATGGTTAGCTGCCTGGCTTACCCAAATGGTTTTTTCCTTTCAAGGTGTTCACCGACGATTAATATTTGGATTGAGTAGTTCTCATGCTGCGGCTACTCTTGCTATAATTTTAGTTGGCTTTGAAGCTGGGATTCTTGATGAAAATACGTTGAATGCAACCATTATACTCATTTTATTTACTTGCGTAATTTCATCCATAGCAACCGAACGAGCTGCCAGGGAATTACTTCTTAGAGAAGGTTTAATTGACCAAAATTTAAACCGTATTGACCAAAATGATGTGTCTGAAAAATACTTATTACCTATTTCGAATCAATGGAGTATAGATAGATTTTTAGAACTATCGGTTATATTTAGAAAAAATGTTAAACAAGTACCCCTTCATGTTTTACAGGTAGTTCCCGCTGATTACCCTGAAAATGAATTGGTTGTTGAGGATAATTTTACCCGCAGTTTACGTAAAACAGCCGCAGAACTTGATACAAAAATTATTTTCCAGCGTGAACCTGATTTTCACATAGCGAGTGGTATTACCAGGGTAGCTAATCAGATCGATGCGAATTATATTCTTTTGGGTTGGCCTCAAAAATCGGGCTTATTAGACAGAGTTTTTGGAGAAATACTGGATAATATTTTAGACACTGCGCCGCAACACATTTTCGTATGTAGATTACAACTGCCGCTTGTTGCGCACCAAAAGTTGATCATTGGACTGCCTCCATTAGCATTTACAGAGCCAGGTTTTACAGATTGCTTCAAAAAATGGATGCAATTATCGTTGGAACTGCACATGGATGTCATCATTTTTTGTTCGGAAGAAACTAAAGGGTATATTAAAAAATTGAACTCAAAAAATTATAATTTTAGAAACTGGAAATTCAGAGTGACTGATTTAAATCAAAACTGGTTCAAAAGTATTGATAACTATAAAATCAATAAAGCCGATTTGTTAGTGTTCATGCCTGGGAGACCAACAAGCGCATCATTTTTAATGGAGCAAAATGAAATCCCCTCCTATATAGAGCATCGCTTTCCAAACAATAGTGTTATTTTATTTTATTCCGGAGCGGCTATTTGACCTACTGGATTCAAGTCATGAATAACCTCTCCGGAACAAATAATAATTATTATTAGGCAAACATATTTTTCGCATCAATCAAAACTTTTTCAAGTCCGGCGCTATTTTTTCCGCCTGCAGTAGCAAAAAAGGGCTGTCCACCTCCTCCGCCATCGATATTTTTGGCCAATGTTCTGACAATATTGCCCGCATTCAATTCTTTATCGTTGCAGATTGATTTACTAATTGAAACAAGAATTTGAGGCTTTTCCTGAATAGTGGCCGTTAAAACTAGGATAACCTTTTCAAGGGTATTATCAATCTGGAAGGCCAACTCTTTCAATAATGAGGCATCATTTAGTTCTACATTCTGGATGATAAGCGTATAATTATCTTTTTTATCAGCACCTAGTATGAGTTGCTCCCGCAGATGGACAACCTCTAATTGTTGAAATTTCTCAAGTAACTTTTTTTGAGATTTTACTTCTTCTTGTAATTGATGTATGGCCTTAGTCGGTGATGGATTACCTTTAAAAATTTGTCTGATGTCTTCTAATTCATTCATTTCCTGTTGAATATACTTTAAGGCTTCAAATCCACAAACAGCCTCAATACGCCTGATTCCTGCGGCAATAGCACTTTCAGAAACAATCTTAAATAAGCCTATTTCACCTGTTGAAGAAACATGCGTTCCGCCACAAAGCTCCACAGAATAGTCTTTATCAAAAGTTATAATTCTAACCGATTCACCATATTTCTCTCCAAATAGCATCATGGCACCTGATTCCTTTGCTTCGGCCATAGGAACATTTCTTTTTTCATCGAGAGCAATATTAGCCTGAATTTTTTCATTTACTAACTTTTCAATCGCCAAGATTTCCTCAGTACTCACTTTTTGAAAATGTGAGAAGTCGAACCTTAATTTTAATTCGTCAACATCTTGACCTTTCTGAAGCGCGTGTTTACCTATGATATTGTGAAAAGCTGCATGCATAAGGTGGGCAGCAGTATGGTTTTTTGAAATGGCAATTCTTCTGTTTTTATTTATTAATCCACGAACGATGGCAGCGGGATTATCAGGTAATTGATCCACAATATGAAGAATAAGATCATTTTCTTTTTGGGTATCCATTACTTGAATAGGCTGTTCTCCAATAAATAATATACCCTGATCACCTGCTTGTCCGCCACTTTGACCATAAAAGGGCGATTTATCAAGAACGATTTGATGTTGCAAGACTTTTTTTATCGAAACAGATCTGTATTTAATGATTTTTGCATCATGGACTTCATTTTCTGTGTAACCCGTAAACTCAACAGGTTGGTCGGGAAGTAAGTTAACCCAATCTCCAACTTCTTTTTGAGCATCGGCTCGAGATCTGGATTTTTGTTCCAATAAGGCGGCGTCGAAAGCCAATTCATCGATTTTCCAACCTTTTTCTTCGGCAATAAGACGCGTCAAATCAATCGGGAATCCAAACGTATCGTATAGTTCAAAGGCATCCACACCTGAGATTACGCCTTCCTTAACATTAATATTTTCAAATCTTTTTAGGCCATTTTCCAGCGTGTTTAGGAATGAAATTTCTTCCATTTCTATAATTTTTGCTACCTGAGCTGATTGAGCTATCAACTCGGGAAATACATCGTCAAATGCTTTAGCTAATGGGGCGACTAACGTATGAAGAAAAGGAGTTTTAATATTTAAAAAGGAATAATAGTACCTAACGGCGCGACGTAAAATTCTTCTAATGACATAACCGGCACCAGAATTAGCGGGTAATTGACCGTCGGCTATGGTAAAACAAATAGCTCTTATATGGTCAGAAATTACCCTCATAGCTATATCTTGTTTAGCATCGCGGTCATAACTTCCCTTATATGTGAAACCAGAGGTTTTTTCTATGATAGAAATAAAGGGAGTAAAAATATCGGTATCATAAGTAGCTGTTTTACCTTGTAAAACCATACATAAACGCTCAAAACCCATACCAGTGTCAACATGCATGGCAGGAAGTTCAGCCAGGCTGCCATCTGCTTTTCGGTTGAATTGAATAAATACATTATTCCAGATTTCTACCACGCCTGGATGATCCTTATTAACGAGTTGGCTACCGTGTAATTGCGCAATTTCTTCTTCCGTTCTTAAATCTACATGAATTTCAGAACATGGACCACAAGGACCTGTGTCACCCATTTCCCAGAAATTATCTTTTTTATTACCAAATAAAATATGATTTTCTGGTAAGTATTTTAGCCAAAAATTTTTGGCTTCCATATCAGCTGGTATATTCTCACCTGCATCACCTTCGAAAACAGTGGCATACAATTTGGTAGGATCCATACCATAAACCTTGGTCAATAATTCCCAGGACCAGTCAATGGCCTCCTTCTTAAAATAATCACCAATAGACCAGTTTCCCAACATTTCAAACATGGTGTGGTGCGTTCCATCATATCCTACATCCTCTAAATCGTTGTGTTTACCGGAGACTCTTAAACATTTTTGGGTATCGGCAATTCTTGGATTGTCAGGAATTTTATTGCCTAGAAAGAAATCTTTGAATTGATTCATTCCCGCATTAGTAAACATCAATGTGGGATCTTCCCGATTTACTATTGGAGCAGAACCCACAATTTTGTGTTGCTTAGACGCAAAAAAGGTTAAAAAGTGACTCCTTATTTGTCGTGCGGTCATCATATTTTTAAATTTTTAAGGGAAAAAGGTTGATTATTTACGGAATGGTCTTATATTGTGAAGGAACGGTAATAATTTAGATTTTACCGGTCGAGTTCAGGTATAAAAACAATCAAATATTGCTCAAAGTTATCATTTTTGCGATTATTTACGGTAGGAAATACTCGTAAGATTTAAAAAAATCCTAAGAAAATTAGGGCTTTTCAATCAGGATAGCTATTTTAGAGCCGAGCAATTTTTGAGAGACATCCGTTGAATCTAATACCCCCCATTAGGTGTTATGTGTCTGTTTTATTTTTCAGGCACGATTTAACAACATACCAAATTATGAAAAAGGAAAAATTCTTCTTTGATGCCAATTTACTTCGTTATGTACGAATAGAGGAATCTTTAAAGAGCAAGTTTGTGCGCTTCTTCTCCGTAGTAAGTGCTGTATTAACAACGGCGTTGTTGTTAACTATTTTTTTACATAAATATTTACCCTCTCCTCAAGAGAAATCTCTCCTTTCTGAAATCGATGTGATGGAAGTTGAATATCAACGACTAGTGGATGAAATGGAGCGTATGGAAAAGGTTTTAGGTAATGTCCAAAAAAGAGATTCGTATACCTACAGAAGTTTATTTGGTCTCGATCCAATCGATAATAATGTTTGGAGAGGAGGTATTGGAGGTCATAATGAATATGAAAATTTTGAGCAATATAAAAAAGTAGGAGGGACTATCATTGAAACTCAAAAGCGTTTAAGAAGACTAAAACACTCATTGGTTATCCAATCGAAATCGTTAGATACCATTATGAATTATGCCAAAAAAGAAGAGAAGTTTCTCGCTTCTCGTCCATCCATAAAACCTGTCAGATCAGATAAATTAGCAAAAGGGGTTAATTTTTTATCGGGCTTCGGCTACAGAATTCATCCGATATTTAAAGTTAAAAAGATGCATTATGGTATTGATTTTACCGCTCCTAAAGGTACTGCTATCCAGGCAACTGGTTCGGGTAGGGTTGTAAAAGCAACCAGGAATGCAGGATTTGGAAATCACATTGTTATAGATCATGGATTTGGTTACCAAACTATTTATGCGCACTTGTCTAAAATTAATATCAGACAAGGTGATCAGGTTGTGAGAGGGCAATTGATTGGAACGGTTGGTAGTAGCGGTATTTCAACAGCGCCTCATTGCCATTATGAAGTCCATGTAAATGGAAAACCAGTAAATCCGATTTCTTATTGTCTGGATGGTCTCTCTGTCCAGGAATATAAAGAATTAGTTACTTTAGCTGGTCAGGTCGTTCAATCCTTAGATTAAATTTTCTTCTTTAGTGCTTATGAATAGCAATAAGGAAATTGTTGATTGCCCAAACTGCGGAGTTTCGTCAGATTCTTCTGTTAAGTTTTGTACAAATTGTGGACAAAAGGCTTCTTTACCCGGTTTATCATTATTATCTCTTGTTAAAGAATATATAGACATTGTATTCAATTTTGAATACAGATTATGGATATCCTTTTTCCATTTATTCATTCCAGGTAAGCTTTCCACGCAATTCTTTGAAGGAAAGAGACAAAAATACCTGAGTCCTCTTAGAATTTTCCTCATTTTCGGATTAATACACTTTGCTTTATTTGGCAATTGGGTCAATAATAAGTTTGATAAGCAACTTACTTACCTTGAAAAAAATGTACAGGAAAATGCATTCAAAGAACAGTTTTTTAATAAAGTAGATTCTCTTCCCAATCATATTTTTGAAGAGGAAGGTTTGGATACCAACCAAACAAAGGCTGTCAAAGCAAAATTATTTAATGTACTAACCATAGATTCTTTATATATCCCAAATCAAAGTAGTGTTAATATTGCTCCAGATACTCTTCCCAATAGTTATCAAATATTTGTTGTAGAGAATATCAATGGAAAATGGGAAGTCAAATCATTGCCATTAACTTTCACAGACATTTATAATCTGGATGATGAAAATATAATCAAGAAAGCAAATATTAAAACCAAATTTGGAAAATGGCAAGTAAAACAAGAAATTAAGCTACAGAAGGAAATTAAGAATTTTACTTTATTTGTAACCGGGCAATTAATTTGGATGGTCATTTTTTCAATGGTACTTATTTCTTTTTTTCAAAAAATACTTTATTTCAGATTACCTTTCTTTTATGCTCATCACTTAATTTATAATCTACATTTTCATGCCTTTTCATTTTTGACGATGAGTCTTTTTATGATGGGGAACAAGAATGAAATAATCCTTAAGAATTTTAATCTTTTTATATTAGTGATTTTACTTTATCAGCTATTCGCCATAAAGAACATATTCAAGCAAGGATGGCTTAAAACTATTTTTAAGGTACTGTTAATTGATGTTTTTTATTTGGTGATATCTCTAAGTATATTGCTTATTACTGTAATCATAAGTATGTTGATGTTCTAACAAAAAGGGTAATCAAAAAATTGATTACCCCCCACACTATGAAACACTAAAAAAAACTAATTTCGAAATTAATATCGCAAATTTAATGTGTTTGTTGCTATAATTCAACTATTTAAATAAAAAAAATCAAAAATCCTTGCTTTTATTAAAAAAAACTTTACAGTTCCACCAGTTTTTCTCTATAATAGCATTATTCTGCGTATAAAATTGAATAGCTGGTTCGTTCCAATCCAAAACTTGCCATTTTGCTAACATACAATTTTTATCTTTTGCGTCTTGTATAAATGCGTCATAAAGTGATTTACCGATGCCCCTGCCTCTAAATTTTTCATTGACAACGAAATCTTCTAAATACATCATTTTACCCTTCCATGTGGAATAGGTCAAATAATAGAGAACCATGCCAACAATTTCTCCATTTACATCGGCTACAATAGAATGAAATACATTTTCAGCAAAATCATTTTCGTACATTGCTAAAGTCGCCGTAAATTCATTTTCCTCCTTTTCATAAATAGCCAATTCTCTGACCAGGTTATGAATAAATGGAAGATCTTTGTGGGTTGCCGCTCTAATAATTACAGACATAATGTTTTTTTTTATACTTTAGCTAATCTAATTTATTTTCCTGGTTTTAATCTGTTTATTATTCCATTAATTTTCCAAAAATGAGCGTTATGCGGACTTTAATCCATTTTTCGGTTTTTATATTTTTTTTCGTGTTCCTTTGGAGTTGCAAAAAAGAAAGTATTTATGCCGATGTTATTTTTGTTAATGGTAATATTTATACCGTTGATTCTTTGAAGCCATCAGCCTCAGTCATTGCTGTAAGCAATCAAAGAATCATTGGATTGGGAGACAAAAATATAATTGATAAATTTAAAAATGCGGATACAAAGATTATTGATCTGGAAAATTCTTTTGTTATGCCTGGCTTTATTGAGGGGCATGGTCATTTTGGTGGATTTGGTGAAGGGCTTCAAAATCTTAATTTCTTACATTCAAAATCATGGGATGATGTGATTAAGTTGGTGGAGGATAAGGTAAAAACAGCTAAGCCGGGCGAATGGATTGTTGGTCGTGGCTGGCATCAGGAAAAATGGGATAAAATTCCATTGAATAATGTTCTTGGCTATCCTTTTCATGATGAGTTAAGTGCTATTTCTCCAAATAATCCTGTTCTTTTGAGACATGCGAGCGGTCACGCAGTCTTCGCCAATGAAAGAGCAATGAAGGAAGCAGGTATCTCAAAGGAATCACCGAATCCTTTAGGTGGAGAAATTGTCAGGGATTTGGAGGGTGAAGCTATTGGTGTTTTCGAAGAAAGGGCCATGAATCTGGTTTCTGCTTCTTACCAGGATTATTTAAAATCTTTAGAACCCGAACGTCAAAAGAAAATTTGGTTTGAAGGGCTGGATTTAGCGCAAAAGGAATGTTTGAAAAATGGGATTACTTCTTTTCAAGACGCAGGAACAAAATTTAAAGAGCTTCAATGGTTGAGAGAATGGGCCGAATCAGGAAATATGGACATTCGACTTTGGGCCATGATCAGAGAGAGTTATGATGATATGGATGGAAAATTAAACGGTTTTCCCTGGTTAAACCTAGGCGATTATCATTTTACCGTTAGGGCCATTAAATCGGAAGTTGATGGCGCATTAGGCGCTTTTGGTGCCTGGTTGCTTAAACCTTATGCTGATAAGTATGGTTTTTCCGGTCAGAATACCACCCCACTGGAAGAGGTAGATAAAATAGCCAATCTGGCCGCTAAACACCAATTACAATTTTGTGTTCACGCCATTGGAGATAGAGCAAATAAGGAAGTATTGGATATTTTTGAACAGAAAATTATTCAAATGAAGAGTAAAGAATCGCCCCGATGGAGAATGGAGCATGCACAACATCTCGATACATTAGATATACCACGATTTAAAAAATGGGGGATTATTGCTTCCATGCAAGGTATACATTGTACCTCTGATGCTCCGTTTGTAGTAAAACGTCTTGGGGTGGAGCGTTCTCGAACCGGTGCCTATCCCTGGCGTTCCCTCATTGATAACGGTGCTTTAATTGCAAATGGTACCGATGTACCTGTTGAGGAGATTGACCCTATAGCTTGTTTTTATGCTTCAGTTACCAGGAAAAGAGCGGATACCGGATTTGAATTTTTTCCAGAACAGCGCATGACCAGAAAGGAAGCTATTTCTTCCTACACCCTTTGGAATGCCTTTGCCGCTTTTGAAGAAAATGACAAAGGTTCCTTATCTATTGGAAAATTGGCTGATATGGTAGTCCTTTCGAATAATTTACTCACCTGTTCTGATGAGGATATTCTTAATACTAAGGTTTTAATGACCATTGTTGGTGGGGAAATAAAATATCGTAAATAAATGGAAATGATTGATATTCTGGCTTTTGGTGTTCATCCCGATGATGTCGAACTCGGTTGTAGCGGGACTTTATTGAAACATATTGCCATGGGATTCAAAGTCGGTCTTGTGGATCTAACCCGTGGAGAACTGGGGACTAGAGGAACAGCTGATATCAGGACAGTGGAGGCGCTCAATGCTAAGAAAAAAATGGGGGCCCAATTCAGATATAACCTGGATATGGCCGATGGTTTTTTTCAGGATAATAAAGAAAATCAGCTGAAGTTAATTGAAGTTATTCGACGCTTCAGGCCCAAAATGGTTTTGCTAAATGCCGTACATGATAGACATCCTGATCATGGCAGGGCTGCAAAAATGGTGGCTGATGCTTGTTTTTATTCCGGACTCGCTAAAATATCTACCTCCTTTGATGCTAAAGAACAACTAGCTTGGAGACCTTCCAATGTATATCACTATATCCAGGATCGAAATCTTACAGCTGACTTTGTCGTAGATATAAGTGACTTTATGGAGGAGAAATTAAATCTGGTGAAAACTTTTACTTCTCAGTTTTATTTGCCCGCATCGCTGGAATACAAAAAAGAGATGGAAACCCCCATTTCCGGTCCTGATTTTATGGAGTTTTTAACGGCAAAGGCCAGAAGTTATGGTCGCGAGGCTGGCTTTACTTTTGCAGAGGGTTTTACCTGTGTTAGAACCCCTGGTATTCAAAATCTATTTGATCTTAGATGATGCGCAGAACCCTGCAAACACCGCGTCAAAACCGGACCCGTTAGCACATCCCTGCTCGCCCCTGCGAAACACTGCGCAGAACACTGTAAACACTGCGTCAAAACCCTCCCTATTAGCAAATCCCTCCGTTTGCCCCTGCGAAACACTGCGGAGAACACTGCAAACACCGCGTCAAAAACCTCCCTATTAGCATATCCCCGCTAGTAACATACCCGTTTGCCCATGCTATCACTATGACTTATTGACCTAAAATAGTAGCATAAAAAAGAGGCTATCTTCTCCTAGAAATATTTAAAATTGTGGTTGTGTTCAATCTTGAGAAGACTTTGATAAATGAGTAGAATGACATTTTCAACATCCTCAATATTTGCCATTTCAACAGTTGTATGCATATATCTTAGAGGCAAAGAAATAAGAGCAGAAGGAACCCCGCCATTGGAATAGGCAATGGCGTCCGTATCTGTACCAGTCACTCTGGATGAGGCCTGTCTTTGAATAGGAATGTTATTATCCTCTGCTGCTTGAATAATCAGTTTCAGTAATTTATTATGAACAGCTGGAGCATAAGTAACGGAAGGTCCTAAACCAGACTGAACATCCCCCAGTTTTTTCTTATTCATAAGAGGTGTATGGGTATCGTGAGTAACATCAGTGATAATGGCCACATGAGGTTTAATGGTATGCGCTATCATTTCCGCGCCCCTTAATCCAATTTCCTCTTGAACGGAATTGACCACATAAAGAGAGAAAGGTAATTTTACATTATTTTCTTTCAGTAATCGGGCAACTTCTGCAATGCAAAATCCACCGATACGATTATCCAGGGCACGACCTACATAATAGCGGTTATTTAGAATGCTCATCTCATCCTCATAAGTGATTACACAACCTACGTGAATACCCATTTCAAGAACTTCCTCCTTGTTTTTAGCGCCAACGTCGATGAAAATATTATCTAATTTAGGGGAAAGATTAGCTTCTTCTCCGTGGCGGGTATGTATGGCAGGCCAGCCAAAAACGCCTTTCACATAACCTTTTTCAGTATGAATATTTACTTTTTTAGAAGGAGCTATAATATGATCTGAGCCACCATTTCGTATTACTTGAAGAAAACCTTCAGGAGAAATATAGTTAACGAACCATGAAATTTCATCAGCATGACCCTCAATCATAACTCTAAAATCGCTTCCAGGATTTATAACACCGTAAGCAGTTCCATAATTATCTATAAAAGATTCATCGACGTAAGGCTCAATATATTTAAGCCATAACTTTTGACCTTCTGATTCAAAGCCTGTAGGAGATGCATTATTTAGATAATCTTTTAAAAATGCATTGGAGCTTTCCAAAATAATTGACATGGTAATTAGGCAAAAAGGTGAACTAAAAAATGATTGGTAAAGGTAGGAAAATAAATTTTTAGTTTTGACTGTTTTTGGTAAATGTATCACTCCATTTTTGTGGATTATTTGACCAGTTTTCTAATACACCTGCTTCCTCTTCGGTTATATAGTTTAATCTTGTTGCTTCCTTCAATAAAACGGAATAATTACTCAAGGTGATTAAGGGACAGTTTTCTTTAGCAAATGCGTCGGCAGCTTCAGGGAATCCATAGCTGAAAAGCGCTAAAACGCCAACTACTTCCATTTTTGCCTCCCGTGCCGCTCTTACAGCCTGTAAACTACTTCCACCGGTTGAAATTAAATCTTCGATGAGCAATATTTTCGCTCCTTCTTTAACTTCTCCTTCAATTTGATTTTGCCTCCCGTGAGATTTGGGTTTTTCTCTTATATATAAAAAGGGTAAATCTAAAACATCGGCAACCAACATTCCATGGGGAATACCAGCCGTGGCAACACCAGCTACCCGTTCAAATTCAGGAAATAATTTGGTTGCATCTACCAGACTTTTCTTTAGAAATGTTCTAACCTGAGGAAAAGATAAGCTTAACCTGTTATCGCAATAAATAGGGGATCTAAGACCCGAGGCCCAGGTAAATGGTTTTTGAGAATCCAATTTTATTGCGTTTATTTGCAATAAATAGGTGGCAACCTTTGCCGCTGTTTCCGTTTCCATGTTAAATTAATTTTATGCAAACTTACAAAATCTATATTAACGATCGTCCATTGATTTTAGCAGAAGGAAATAATATCTTAGATTTTCCAGCCGTTCCGGATGCTCATTTAATAGGTCTTTATCAAGGAAATAAGCGCTTTTTGTTGAATTACGTAGATGCTTTAGAAAAGGGGGGGCGCTTTGATGCAATTACTCTATTCTATCCTGATTTTGAAAAAATGAAGGCTGATTTTCAATCCCTATTTATAATAATCGAAGCAGCTGGTGGCTGTGTATTCAATCAAAAGGGTCAATTATTGGTTATTTACAGAAGAAATAGTTGGGATTTACCCAAGGGTAAGATTGATCAGGGGGAAACGCCCGATATCGCAGCAATAAGAGAAGTACAGGAGGAAACAGGTATTTTAAATCTGTCCATATCTCACGAAATTTCTCAAACCTGGCATACTTACAAACAGAAAAATCGCATTTTAAAAAGAACTTATTGGTATGATATGCATTCCACAGATAGCCATTTGACGCCTCAATTGGAAGAAGATATAGAGGAGGCACGATGGGTAGATCCTCAGGAATTTCTGAACGAAGAATTATATCCTAAATATGGTAATATCAGAGATTTGGTAGTCGCCTGTTTAAAAATGAGATAAATAGTGGTATTATATTATTTTTGTCTCTCAAAATGTGAATTATGGAAAATAGTGTGAATATAACCCTGCTTGACAGGGAAGGCGGTGAACATCTATTGGAAGGACCGTTGGATATGAATATGAACTTAATGGAGTTATGTAAAGCTTATGAGCTACCAGTGCAAGGTACTTGCGGTGGAATGGCGCTTTGCTCAACCTGTCATGTATATGTTTTGTCAGATACCGATCTTCCTGAAATGGGGGAGGACGAAGAAAATATGTTGGATCAGGCCTTTTTTGTGAAAGATAACTCAAGACTGGGATGCCAACTGCCGTTAAGACCTGCAATGGAAGGACTAAAAGTACAGTTGGCACCCGAAGGAAATTAGGGTTGCTGAATAATCATAGGTAAAGTAGCCAACTTACCTTCTGAGGTGAAATACCAAAAGTAGGTTCCTGGGATTAGTTTTTGGTTCAGTTCTACTAAAAAGGGTTGATCCAGCACGTTGTCCCACTTAAAGCTACTTATTTCTTTACCTTCTGCACTGACAAGTCGCCCATATAGAGGAGTTCTTTTGCCGAAGTTTGGTTGAACATAAAAAACACCTTCATTAGGATTCGGATAAATCTGAAGGGATCCCGACGGCATTTCTAATTCTCGGTTTGTCGTTGCCGTTCCCGTTATGTTTATATAGCCTAATGTCGTTATTTGACAACCTTCCTGTGTAGAGCCAGAGAAACTTACACCGTACTCACCAGGGGCTTTAAATTCATTTGTCGGATTTAATTCGCTGCTTAGATTACCGTCACCAAAATTCCAGTTTACCTGGGAGCTACCTACCGCAGTCCCTTTAAAGTTAATACTGGCTTTTCCATTTATTAACGGAAAGCTTCCAGAATTAGGTGTAAAATTTAACGTCACATTATTAGTGCTGTTAATGATTTTTGTACTAACAGGGGCTCTGCCACAGGCAGAAGCATATTCAATGACCCATTTATAGAAATAAGGATAAACTTTAGGATTTGTATTGTCGGAATAAACGAGGTCAACAATGCCCGGAACCCTGTAAGGAAAAGTTGAAAGGGTAGAGGTGATGGCCAGTCCTTTTCCGAGAGATCGTTCTAACTTGTAGCCATTGCCTGGTGTCACCGAAAAATTTAACACCACAATATTTTCTCCAATTTTTGGAAGATTGATCACTTTTTGCTGAATTTTTCCGTCAGGGGACCTTAATATAAAGCCTCTTGGGCCTACCGATTCAGTATAAACAGTTACTTGTTTTAGTATAAAAGGAGCGAGGCAATTGAAAACTAATCCTCCAGATGTTTCTGAAAATGTTTTTTCACCTTGATCGGGGTCTTCCATTCCTAGTTTTTTTAAATAAACCAGTTCAGCAAAAAAAGTCGTATCCGACGTAAGTAGACCAGTTTGAAAAACCTTTCCTTTGGTTATTTGACTTCCTTCATATTCTCTATTGAACCAACGGATTTCTTCGTTTACATTTTCCTTTGCCCGAAGTACTGCTTTGGTATTTTTACAAATGATGGAAGCATCTGCCGAGGCTAAGGGTAAATTCGGTTCAGGACTTACCAGAATGGGTAATTTCAGGTAGTTATCTAAAAACCGTAAATCTGGGGTTCCGTTAGGTAGTTCAATACCAAATTGAATATCGTATTTGCCGCTTGGTAAATCTATGGATGATACCACAATATCTATTCGTTGGTTAGGCAAAATAATTCCTGTCCATGGAATTGATTTCAACAAAGCGCCATTAATAGCATTTTTCAGCACAATATTGAACTTTGTCACAGGAACAGTACCTGAATGCTGTATCGTGAGGGTTCCTCTGAATTGATTTCCACAATTTTCTGTTCTTGTTTTTACATCGATTAAAGTGATGTTTTGTTGGCTACTTATGGGCTCTACGGGTACAAAACCTTGTGATATTAACAAATCAAAGGCCGCTTTAACGTCAATTAATCCTCTTCCATATTTATTATCCTCTCCCGCTGCACCCAAATCGATAGCCGATTCATACAGTGCTTTGGCAAGTCTTACTGAAGAAACCTGTGGAAAAGCTTCTTTTAACAGAAGGATGGCACCACTTACATGAGGCGCAGCCATGGAAGTACCTGATAAAGAACCGTACCCATTACCATTTATGGCGCTTCTTATTTCTTGTCCTGGTGCAACAACTTCTGGCTTTATTCCTAAAGGTTCATTGTTTGGTAAGCAAACGGAAGGTCCACTGCCTGAAAATGAGGTGACTGGAAAACTGCTAATTTTTGCATTGATAGCACCTACGGAAAATGGTACTACCAAATCGTTGGCCACTACGGCAGGAAAACTTATAGTAAGTGAATCAGGACCCTCATTTCCTGAGGAAAAAACGATGGCCACGCCTGCATTTTGTAGCGTAGTAAAAATATTAATGTATGCGGAGGTAAAACAACTGGAGACGTTAAATTTACCAGGCGGGCTTCCCCAGGAATTATTAATGACATCAGGGATATCCTGACTGGTACTATTATTTCTATCTGGATTTAATGCCCACTGCATACCGCCAATACCGTCGGACTGAGTAGCCGCTTTTAGCTTACATTCCGTCCCGTCTGCGTTTTTTAAAGACAGGGGAACACCCATCCAATTAGCATTGAATGCCACACCAATGGTGTCGCGGGTTAACCGGTCTAACCCAGCAACTATGCCAGCAACGTGGGTGCCATGCTCAGAACAATAATCTTCCGTTTCCAGGCTGGTATAGGCATGCGACAATGGAACATGGTTATACAAAAACTGATTTCTTAGGGCTGGATGGGTATTATCCTGACCGTTGTCAATGACTAATACCTTTCTGCCATAACCAGTATAGCCCATTCTCCATAAAGCTGGAGCATTGATGGCTGTTAAACCAATTTCTTTTCCATTAGGTACAACGTTTGTTTTTTTGATATTTCCTTTATGGTGGGAAAATAATTCAGCATCCTTTTCAATACCAGCTATGTCAGGATTTTTAAGTAATATATCAATAAGTGGAGCAGTTACTTCTAACGCAATAATATTGGCAATCCAAAATCGCTTTATACTATTTGGCGTATAAAAAGGAGACTGCTCTATGTCGGAAATTAATTTTTCCTGCGTCCTGTCTGCCTTAAGTTGAAGAGCATCCAGTAGCGTTTTGACTTGTAAATCTCTGGTAGGTAAAGTTCTTAGTACCTGTTCCTGCAACTTATTTACATCTACCTGATCCTTTAAAACAACAATAATTTTATATTTTTTGCCTTCCGGACCTTCATTAAGTTCCATAGAAAGCTCCTGGCTTAGCTTCCCTTCAATATCGGTTTGACCTAAAAGAGGAAAAAACACAAATAGTATGCCGGCAGATAAAAAGAATCTCAGGGCGGTATATATGGACATCAGATAACTATTTATAAATTAAAATATTATTTTTTAAACGTAAAATTCAAAAATGTGTTGCAAAAATCAATCGGGTAGATTCACCAAAGCTTTAAAATCATCAAATATTGAATCTTCGCGTTTCATCTCCAGTAATTCTAATAACGAACCGTACTCTTCTTCTAAGAATGCACTGTTCTTTCCGTTTCTAATCTCAATTTGCGCCCTGGAAAGTTGCTCTTTTCTCCAATGAAAGGTGCTACTCATTTTGGATAAAATTTCTGCATACGTTCCTTTTGGATCCTCTATGGAAAAATTTGAAATCCCTTCATTAGCGATGCGCATATTTCTGGAGAGCAATTCTCCAGACTCAATGATATAAAAGGCAGTATAAACATTATCAAAGGAACCAGTTTGATGAAGAAGACTGTAATAAAGAGCAAGTTGTAAATCTTCTTTATTCTTTAAAAGGTCCATTCGATAATTTTTACCACTCCATTTTAAATCAATAATGGCTCTATCATTTCCCCTTTTCAATATTATATCGACAATACCTGAGACAGGTTTATCACAAAAAGTACCAGTTAACTTTGTTTCAACGGAATCGGGTTCCCATCCGTCGTTTTTCATTATTTTGACGAATTTTAATACGCCTTGCGTCAGTTTTCTTGATAAAACGCTTCTTTCCGGTTCTTTACCATATTGCAACATCGTAGCTCCTTCCTGTTCAAAAAGAACGGGAAGACTTTCTTCAATCCATTGTTGGATGATTATCTCTTCTCTATACCAAAAATCTGTGTCCTTGATTAGTTGTTCAAATAGTCGGTGAGCCAGATTTCCATACAACCTTTTTTCACCTATGATTTCCAGACTTTTTGCCTTATATAAACCTAGTTTATACTGAAAAACATATTTGTAGGGGTAGTAAAAAAGAGATTCGAGGCTAGTGAAGCTTTCATCTTTTCTTTCTGGTAATTCCAGGAGTGTATCAATATGTAAGAATAGAGGCACAGCTGTGGGAGGCGCTGGTATAATTGATTGAAGATTGGGCAGATTAAATGCTGCCAATATGGGGAAATCAGGATATTCGCTGGACAGGTGAAAGTCGAGAGATATTTTTAGGGCGTCAAGGTTATCAAAACAAGCATTTAGGTCGCCAAATAATGGGAAAGGTTGTATTTCCGCGCCTTCAACCCTTTCTGGAAGAAATAAAAAGAGGCGTTTCTTTGTCTTTAAAAACGCTTGTTTTCTGTACCAGGATAGTCTTTGATTATCCTTCATCGGAAGATCGGGTAATACTCCTTTTCCTTGAAGATAGTACAATTCATGAACATACCATTTTGCAAAGAAATAGTCAGGTTCCCTTTCTGTAAATGTCCACCAGATAAGGTCATCTATGGGTTCAAGTATAGCTGTTGCGTGATGAGTAACTCGAATATGATTTTTCTGCGCTTGTACAGGACTTCGGGCAATGGGTTCCAGAGCCGTTCGAATAATACGAACTATATCAAGATGTGAAAGATGAGTTTCTGGAAGATTATCAATTAAATTGATGAGTATTTGGGTTTGGCTGGAAATAGACATACTTGACTCATGGTCAGAAAGTACGGCTTGACTCCAGTTATTTACTTGCGTAAAAAGTTCTAAAAGATCTGATTTGGGAACTAAATCTTTTTGAGAGTATCGTTTTCTGGTAAACCAAAAATCATATTCTTTTTTTCTGTCCTCCCATATTTCTGGCGACACACTTTCTTTAAACTTATTTAAATCCATTTGCCAGTCTTGTCCAAAGAGACCTGGCTTTGAAGCAAGGTTTGAAGCAAGAATATTACTTAAATCCCAGGGTATAGGTTGTTGGGGTAGGGTTAAAAAAGCGAGTAATTTTACTGGATCTAAAGGCTGCCAAAGGAATTCCGGAACAAGTTTTAAGAGTTGTAAAGCGGGTCTGGCATCGGAGCGGGTTTGTAAACCCAGACTGGGCAGCCCCTCTAAAATCAGCGCATTATCCAGTGTTCTTGTTTTATCAGGAAGTAAAAGGATGGGTTCCCAGGACTGGTTTTCGTTTAACCATTTGGCTAACCATCCAGCGAGTTCGGTATCCCTTTTTCCTGTGAACAAGCATAAAGAGCCATCTCCTTTTGCTTTCAATTTTGGTGTATCACCAGATGGCAGAGTATGGATAAACCGTTGAAATTGGGATAGATCAGAGTCTTCACTGGCAGCGGGTTCAGATGATATTTGTTGTATCTGTGCTCCATTATTTTCAAGACCTGTTAAAACTTGTTGCCAATAAACGGGCAATAAATCGAAAGGTTCTACTAAGTAAATGACCAGTTGTCGAATAACTTTGAATGGTATTTTTTCAAGAATGTCCAATTGCCTATCTGTCCATCCTTTTGGCCAAAACTTGTTTTTATTAAGCTCGTCTTCAATGAGAGATAAAGTTCTTATTCTTGGAGGAGCGTCATCATTATCATCGCCTTTCCAACCTGCTTGCTTCAAGGCATCCCGCAAATTCAGCAAGGTTTGAGCCGTGGCAAAAGGGTCTGCAGAAAATGAATGTCGATAGAAAGCATCGGGATGTTCAGAAAGGTGACTGGATAAATGCTGTCGATAAACATCCGTTCGAATAGCTACCTGCTGGTCATCAGGTGGCTTTATTCCAAAACGTTTTTCCAGCAAAATAGTGAGTTGCTGTGGACCACAAAAATATTCAATATTATCTTCACCCATTCCGATAGGTGGGACTTTATTATCCAGTTGAAGACCAAAGACAATTTTTTTCATTTAGTTGTTATCCACCACATTCTTTTTGTAAATTTTTTATCTGCTGATTCCAATACTGTCTCGTATCATTCAATTCATTCTCGTCACAAAAATCAGTCAAATCCAAAATAGTTTCGCCAGTAACAGGAGATTCAGAAATTTTAAATTCAAGATATTCAGAATCATAATCGGAATCTGCCCATTTTAAACGGAGCACTTCCTCTTCATGATCTGCGAGTATTAAAGCTACTTCTTCATTTCCGCTCCATGAATAGGTAATCTGATGTTCATCTACTTCCGCTTTATCACAAAACCATCTGACTATGCAGGCAGGGGTTGTGAGAAAAGTGTAGAGAATATTAGGCGAGGCCTTAAATAAAAATTCCAGTTGGAGCTTGGTTCGTCCCATAAGTTTGTAAAATTAGTAAAGTGCAATAAAAAATAAAAAATCGAAAAAACCAAATGACTTTTACTTTTGTTTTCATTTTTTTTTTTGAAACTTAAAATAAGATTCCTTTATTTACTTGATTAAGACCTATTAAACCACTATTTTTGTGCTTCTAAAAAAATAACCATACGGATACCCGTTTTTTAATAGGTACGTACACCCTCAAAATGTCGTTGAATGAGACAACTTAAGATTACCAAATCTATTACAAACAGAGAGAGTCAGTCGCTGGAAAAGTATTTACAGGAAATCGGTAAAGTAGATTTACTTACTCCGGAAGAAGAAGTTGATTTAGCAAAAACGATTAAGGAAGGGGATCAAGCCTCGCTCGAAAAGTTGACGAAGGCCAATCTTCGTTTCGTTGTCTCCGTTGCCAAGCAATACCAAAACCAAGGTTTATCCTTAAGTGATCTCATTAATGAGGGTAATCTTGGTCTGATCAAAGCCGCCCAGCGCTTTGATGAAACCAGAGGTTTTAAATTTATTTCTTATGCTGTTTGGTGGATTCGTCAATCTATCCTTCAGGCTTTAGCTGAACAATCAAGAATTGTTCGTCTTCCCTTGAATAAGGTGGGTTCTCTAAATAAAATAAATAAAGCGTTTTCTGAATTGGAACAGGAGTTCGAAAGAGAACCTTCTCCCGAAGAATTAGCTACCCTGCTGGAAATTCCTACTGAGGAAGTAGAAACTACCCTCGGTGTTGCGGCCAGACACGTTTCTATGGACGCTCCTTTTGTTGAAGGTGAGGATAATTCCCTGCTCGATGTTTTAGAAAATGCAGGAACGCCAGGTACCGACCAGGAACTGGATTACTATGAGTCTTTACGCCGTGAAATTGAGCGCTCTTTGAGTACTTTAACGGACAGGCAATGTGATGTTATAAAGCTCTATTTTGGTATCGGTGTCGAACATCCTATGTCCCTGGAAGATATAGGTGACAAATTTGGCTTGACGCGTGAACGCGTTAGACAAATAAAAGATAAAGCCATAAATAAACTTAGATCTGCTAACAGAAGCCGTTTATTGAAAAATTATTTAGGAGCCTAAATTGGTTTCTCAAAAATATTAGATATCGGAGAAAAAGGTATAATTTTCTCCGATTCTTTTTTTTATATAATATCCAGCGCATTAGTATCAAAAAAGGCATCATCTATCTCCCCGTTTTCTGAGGTGTCTAAAAAAAGATTCCTCTCTATGCCCGCCTCCAGTGAAATAAAAGTCTCCGTGCGCTGTATGCCAGGTATTTCTTGTATAGAATGTAAAACCTCTCGCAAATGATTGGTGTCCCGGCAAATAACCTTAGTGAAAATATTGTACAATCCAGTGGTATAATGAGCCGACACAATCTCCGGAATATTTTCAAGGCCTTCTATGGCTGAAGTATAATGTGAACTCTTGTCTAAGTAAATGCCTAAAAAGGCCGTAACATCATACCCTAGTTTTTCCGGATTAACGCTTAGGTGGTACCCCTTAACTATGCCGCTTTCTTCCAGTTTTTTCATTCTAACATGAATAGTTCCGCCACTCACTTGAAGTTTTTTGGCAATCTCAGTATATGGAATCTTTACATTTCTCATTAAGATGGAAAGTATCTGATGGTCTAGTTTATCTATGTCTGGAAGTTGTCCCATTTTCAATTTTTTTAAATAAATCGCTATTTTTTGCTAAAATAATAAATATGCCCTACAAAATAAGGCTTATTTTGCTAATTTCTTTTAATTATCTTTGCTTTCCATAATCTTAAAGCCATGTCTCAACACAAATCTGGAAGGGAAAACCTTCAACTTATTTTTCCTCTTATCGCCGCTTTGTTCTTAATCATTGGTTTTATACTAGGCAGTTTTTTTGCTCCTCTGGGACGTGTTAAAACCTTGTATCCTGAAAATTCTTCCGCGATAAGTACCCTAAATGATGCTTTGGGATTTTTATCCTCTAAATATGTAGATTCCCTGGATAAGGATAGTCTAGCCGAAGAAGCAATTTCTTTTTGGATGAGTAATTTAGATCCTTTCTCTGCCTATATAAAGCCAAATGATCTGGCTTGGATGAATGAAAGATTATCTGGCTCTTATGTAGGTATTGGTATTGAATTTATGATTAAAAATGACTCTATTCTGGTTGTTTCCGTGTTGGAAAATGGTCCGGCTGGTACAGCGGGAATGCAGGTAGGGGATATTTTATTAGCGGCAGGGTCGGCTATTCTAGATGAAACAAGCCAGTCAAATCCGGAAAATATTATTAAAAATGTTCGTGGAAAGGAAGGTTCTTCTGTCGTTGTAAAATTATACAGGCCTTCTACCGGAAAATTTATCTCCCTTAAATGTATAAGGAAAGGATTGGATATGCCTAGTGTTGGGCCCTTTCTAAACTATAATAAAAATATTGGTTACATAAAAATAAAAGAATTTAGTGCTACAACAGACCAGGAGTTTATGTTGGCGATGGATTCTCTTTTTGGTAAACAAGGGAGCAAGAAAGATTTAATTCTGGATCTTAGGGGTAATCCCGGGGGCTATCTGGAAAAAGCTACGCACATGTTAAATCAATTGATTCCCGAATCTGGCAAGGTTATGGTTTCAACAAAATCTAAGTCGGGAAAAGAAACGGTCTTCAAATCTTCAGGACGCCCCTTTTTTCCTACGGCAAATATTATCGTTCTAATAGACGAAAATGCTGCTTCGGCTAGTGAGATTGTCGCCGGGGCGCTTCAAGATCATAAAAGAGCTACTATTATTGGGCATCGTTCCTTTGGTAAAGGACTTGTGCAGGCACAATATAAGCTGTCAAATGGCGGAGCGCTGAAGTTAACCATCGCAAAGTTCTACACTCCTTCAGGGAAACTTATTCAAAATCCTTACCAAAAAGGAGATACAAGTACCATCAAAAGAGGCATATTTCCGGATGTGCTCATTCCCTTAGCATCGATGGATACGTCGGAATTATGGGTAAATGCGAAGCGATTAACCATTCCTTTTGTTATTAGAAATAAACCAAACGGATTTTTAGACTACAGTCCTTCAAAGGGTAAGGTGGCTAACGTAAATTGGGCTGCTTTTTTACCCGAAAATAAAATAGTCTCTGCTTATTTAAAGGAGTTCAATTTGGGTGATGAAGTTAGATTATCTGCCTGGAAAAGATTAAAAGTAGCCTACGCGAAACAATATTTGGGTAACGAGGCGGCTATGAACATAGAATTTGAGGTGGACCCTTTTTTAAAGGAAGCAATTCGCAACTTAGAAAATAAGTAATTACTGATTTTTTGACAACCAACTTTGTGTTAATAATGTTTACCTTTTTTTCATTTTAAACTATACATGAAATGTCTAATTTTCGTATCACTGACCAGTTTGTAAATAGACATATTGGTCCAAATGAGATGGAACAACAAGAGATGCTGCATTTTATTTCCGCTGACTCTTTAGATGTATTGATGACTGATACGATTCCAGAGGCCATTCGTTTAAATCATGATTTACCTCTCCCCGAACCGATGTCTGAGTATGAATATCTAAGGGAATTAAGGGGGCTTGCCAGTAAAAATAAACTTTTTAAAACCTATATCGGTAGAGGGTATTACGGTACCTGGACGCCTTCTGTTATCAATAGGTCGATATTTCAAAACCCAGGCTGGTACACTCAATATACACCTTATCAGGCGGAAATTGCGCAAGGAAGACTTGAAGCTATTTTGAATTTTCAGACAATGGTCTGTGATTTAACCGGTTTGCCAGTGGCCAATGCCTCTTTGCTCGACGAAGGGACCGCTGCAGCAGAAGCTATGACGCTTTTTTTTGGTGTGAAAAATAAAAAAAATAAATCGGTTCTAGCTAATCGGTTTTTAGTTTCTGACAGAGTTTTTCCACAAACTATTTCCGTCCTGAAAACAAGAGCAGAACCTTTGGGTATCGATATTGTCATCATGCCTTTTGCTGATTTTGAGTTATCAGAATCTACCTTCGGTGTGCTCATTCAATATCCTGATTCAGAAGGTTCAGTAGAAGATTTTTCGGCGTTAACGGCTGATGCTAAATCCAAAGAAATTTATGTAACCGTTGCCTGTGATTTAATGAGTCTGGCTTTGTTGGAGGCTCCAGGTGTTTGGGGAGCTGATTGTGCCGTAGGAAATGCCCAAAGATTTGGCGTACCCATGGGTTTCGGTGGGCCTCATGCGGCTTACTTTGCTATAAGTGAGGAATTTAAACGCTTAATTCCTGGAAGGATTATTGGGGTTTCTGTCGATAAGTTAGGAAAACCAGCCCTTAGAATGGCTCTTCAAACCAGAGAACAACATATTCGCAGAGAAAAAGCTACCTCTAATATTTGTACCGCTCAAGCCTTGTTAGCAATTATGGCCAGTATGTACGCAGTATATCACGGGCCCAAGGGTATTTTTCAGATTTCAAAAAGAATACATGATCTAACCTCTTTACTTGCCGCTAATTTACGCAAACTGGACATTTCATTCCCTCATTCATCCTTTTTTGACACGCTTACCATAGATTGTTCCCCGGGGTTTAAAATGTTGGTTCGCGAAGTAGCTGAAAAAAGGAATATTAATTTTTTCTACAATACCCAATCCATACAGATTTCTATAGACGAAACGGTTCTTTTAGAGGACATCAAAGAAATTTTTGAGGTTTTTTGTGCGGCAACAGGTCGAAATTTAGACTTTAATGAAAATGAAGTATTGGGAGTAAATATTGCTGAACCTCTTCAGAGAAAGTCATCTTTCCTAACACATCCGGTTTTCAATTCGTATCATACGGAGAGTAAAATGATGCGGTATATACGGAGATTGGAAAACAAGGACTTGTCTTTAGTTCATGGAATGATTGCTTTGGGTTCATGTACGATGAAACTAAATGCTGCCAGTGAATTGTTACCTGTTTCATGGCCTGAATTCGCTAATATTCACCCGATGGTCCCCGAAAATCAGGCAGCTGGTTATCATGAGCTTTTTAATGATTTGGAAAACTGGCTTTGTGCCGTAACTGGTTTTACCGCTTGTTCGTTGCAGCCCAACTCTGGTGCTCAAGGTGAATATGCAGGTTTGTTGACCATTCGTAAATATTTTCAGTTTCATAAGCAAGATAATAGAAATATTGCCCTCATTCCCTCTTCAGCCCATGGAACAAATCCGGCCAGTGCAGTAATGGCAGGTATGAAGGTGGTTGTGGTTGATTGTGACGCCAATGGAAATGTCGATTTTGATGATTTAAAAATGAAGGCTGCTGCCCATGCCGAAAATTTAGCCGTTTTAATGGTTACCTATCCTTCGACTCACGGCGTTTTTGAAACCAGAATTAAGGAAATTGTCGATGTAGTGCACCATTATGGTGGCAGAGTTTATCTTGACGGTGCCAATATGAATGCTCAGGTAGGTTTAACCAGCCCCGGATTTATTGGCGCGGATGTTTGTCATTTGAATCTTCATAAAACTTTTGCCATTCCTCATGGTGGAGGTGGCCCTGGTATGGGTCCAATATGTGTAAATGACGATTTGGCTCCATTTTTACCGGGTAAAAAGAATGCAGATATTCCAGGGTATGATGTGTCTGCCAGTACTTATGGCAGTGCAAGTATATTGTTAATTAGTTATGCTTATATTAAAATGTTAGGTGCAGAGGGAGTTACCCAGTCTACCAGAGTCGCCATTTTAAATGCTAATTACATAAAGAATAAACTTGAAAATGATTTTGATGTCCTTTATTTGGGGGAAAAGGGTAGAAGTGCCCACGAACTTATATTAGACCTCAGGCCTTTTAAGCAGTGGATTAGTGCCGAAGATGTTGCAAAACGACTCATTGATTACGGATTTCATGCACCAACCCTTTCTTTTCCAGTGGCAGGTACCATTATGATTGAACCTACGGAAAGTGAGGATAAAGATGAGCTGGACAGATTTTGTTTGGCGATGTTGGAAATAAAAAAAGAAATAGTAGAGATAATGAATGGCGTGTATGATGCTGACAATAACGTGTTACATAATGCACCTCATACTCAAGCGCTTGTTTCTGCTAATGAATGGTCTTTTCCATATTCCAGAGAAAAGGCTGCTTTCCCACTTCCTTATCTACATCAGGGGTATAAATTCTGGCCAAGCGTAGCAAGAATTGACGGCGCCTACGGTGACAGAAATCTGGTATGTACTTGTCCTCCACTTTCATCGTATGAATAGAGTTTAAGCTTACCTTTAGACAAAAAATGCTTGGTCAGTTATATTGACCAAGCATTTTTTTTAATGTTTCATTTGAGTTACAAATTAAACTTTATAATTAAGCATAAAAAAAGGAGGCTACCTTTTTAGACAACCTCCTTTTTTGGGGTTGGAAAACCGAATTAACGATAAATTTTCTTTTCGCGAATACGTGCTTTCTTACCAACAAGATCACGTAGGTAGAACAATTTAGCTCTACGTACCTTACCGCGTTTCAATATTTCAACACTTTGAATATTTGGTGTAGCGAATGGAAAAATTCTTTCAACACCAACGCCGTTAGAAATTTTTCTTACCGTAAAGGTTTTGGTTGGTCCTTGACCACTAATTTGAATGACATCGCCACGAAAAGCTTGAACCCTTTTCTTATCACCCTCAACGATTTCGTAGTTTACTACTACGTTATCTCCTGGGCGAAAACTTGGGAAAGTGCTACTCGGTGTGAGTTGTTCGTGCACGTATTTTATTGCGTCCATCTTAACTTAATTTTTTTTGACGTGCAAAAATATATAAATAAACTGGTAAATACAATTTTTACACATAAATACTTACAATCCTTATAAATTAACGTAAAAGAGTTACAATTCCTTTGATTTCCACTGGAACGCCCCGGGGATCTTTGTATGTAATCAAAGTAATATATACGCCTTCAGGGGATGCCGATCCGTTATTCAGGTGATTTCCGTTCCAACCCTCGTTAATATCATCGGTAGAAAAGACTCTTTCTCCCCATCGGTTCCATATTTGAAATTTAAAATTGGTGGCACCCGTCATTATGCCTACCCCCCTGAAAATATCATTTTTACCATCATAATTTGGCGTAAAGGCATTGGGTAAAAAATATCTGACATCTGGCCTTACATCGAGTAGTGCCTGTGCGGTATCCAGGCAGCCACTTGGATGTGTTACAACGAGGGTTATAGTAAATAAACCGGTATCCTGATAAAGATGAATGGGGTTTCTTTCCTCAAGTTGGGCATTATCACCGAAGTCCCAACGCCAGCGTACAGCATTAATAGATTCATCTGTAAAGACAACTTTATTATCGATATTGGTTATTTGCTTCGGTGCAAAGTCAAAAGCTGCTTCGGGGGAAGAAGATATTTTAATAAGATTATTAAAAACGGTATCTATTTTACACCCTATTGGCGAGGTTACGGAGAGACTCACCGAATAAATGCCTTCTTTGGTGTAAGTGTATGTAGGGTTAATTTTAGTACTTTTTCCACCATCTCCAAATTCCCAGTTAAGTTTGTAACTTTCATCGATAGGTTTAGACAGATTATCAAAAACCATATTTACGGGAGCGCAACCTATTGCCTGGGAGGGTTTTACAACTAAAATGGGTGGAGCGGGAAAATAGCGTACTTTTTTTGTAACCGTTTCTGTACATTGATTTAAATCTTTCACTGTCAGGGAAACAGAGAACTCGCCCGCTAAGTTATATTGGTGACCTATTAATTTACCTGTCCCTTTTTGACCATCACCAAAAACCCAGTTATAACTGCTTATTCCTCCACTTCCGCTCTCTGATAAATCAGTGAAATTAACGGGTTGGGCATAACAAGTATCATATTTATAGGTAAAATCAGCCGTTAACTCCGGAAAAAT
>JANQZX010000098.1:0-14644 GCA_030728245.1 Saprospiraceae bacterium
CCCACGGTAAAATTGTTAGCATAAGCCAAATAGTCGGGTTCAAGTGCTGCAGGATTAATTAATCCCGTATTTTCACGATACTGCGTAAATAAAGGGAGTTGTTGAGCAGTGAGTTTGTTAAAAAAACAAAAAAGGATGCTCACCATCAATAAAGTTATTTTGTTGGAATAACCAGGGACATAACCATGCTTTATTTGGACTGATTTAGCATTAAGTCGTTCAAGTTTTTTGTTTAACATCATAGACAGTGATATAATAAAAGTATAAGTTTAATCAAAATAGGCACTTAGCCTCTATTTTAAATAACACGGCACAAATTTAGCTTTTTTACCACGTTTACCGACAAATTAACAATGCGAATTTTACTATTTTATTTTAGAATAGTCATCAAAAAGATTAAAAAACCTTGTATTTAAGATATTTTAACTAAAAAGTCCTTGCTGAAAATAATCAGCAAGGACTTTTAGATATGTACAAATAAATTTTATTGTCTCATGGCTACCACGGCGTCCATTTTTGAAGCCTGAGAAGCGGGAATCATTCCTGCAAGAATACCAATAAATATGGACAGTCCAAGACCAAGTAAAATATTGTTCAAAGAAAGAACAAATTCGAAGGAAGTAAGTCCATAAGAGAGAGCAAACATAGCTATATAAACCAGCGCCAGGCCAAATACCCCACCAACAATACAAAGGATAACCGATTCAATTAAAAATTCAAGAAGAATCATATATCTCTTGGCACCCAGTGCTTTTTTGATACCAATGATTCTGGTTCTTTCCTTCACGGACACGAACATAATATTGGCCACGCTAAACATACCTACCAGGGTAGCAAAACCACCCAGGAATATACCCAAAATATTTAATGCATCAAAAAAGCCATTAAGGAATTTAGATATAATAGACAGTTGGTTCAGAGAAAAATCATTTTCTTCAATTGGTCTCAATCTGCGTTGAGCCCTCATTGCAGCAATGAGATTGTCCTCCAGTTCATTCAATGAAACGCCTTTTTTCGCTTTTACCCCAACAGATGAATCAGGCCAAAAAGAGTTTTGATTTAAATTAGCGATTTTGCGCGCCAGGGGATAAGAAATGATAACGATATCGTCGAAATTCATAACATTTATAATACTCTCTCCTGATTTTTCTAAAACGCCTACCACTTCCAGATTTCTTCCACTCAGGCGAATTATTTTACCAATGGGATCGATAGGTCCAAAAAGTTCTTCTGCCGAATTGAATCCTAAAATCACCTTATTGGCACCAAAATTATATTCAGACGGGGAAAAGAATCTACCTGCACTAAAATTCAGGTTAAACAACGCGCCACATTCTTCAGAAAAGGCCTGAGTATAAGCACCTTCAATAGAATTATTTCGATATTTAACGATCTTCGAGCCTATTCCCATCCAATAACCTACCACATCGGCATTTTTCATTCTTTTCTTAACCCCTTCATAATCAGCATAATTAATGTTAGGTCTGCGCATCCATTTAAAATAATTTTCGCCGGGATCTTCTGCCCAAGAGAATTTTTGGATATAAATAACTTCTTCGCCTAATTTAGCGATACTTTTGCGAATGTTATTTTCAAGAGAATCTACGGCAGAGAAAACGCCAATAATACAAAAAATACCAATAGTGATACCTAAGAGAGAGAGGAAACTGCGCAGTTTATTACCTACAAGTTGTTGAACTGCCTGTGAAATACTCTCAATGATTACTTTTATAATCGTCTGCATAACATTTATTTTTCTCCAAATGGTTAAAGGACAAAGGTACGTTGGTAAAAATAATAAATGCACTTGTTTAGATGAAAGACGTTAATTAATCTATAAAATTCAACCGACAACATTTTTTTTGAAAATATAGCAAACTATTTTTTTTTCTTAGGCGTTATCATATATTAATTAAAATTGTTAATTTTGCACACCAAAAGTCAAAAACCGTTTCATGCGAACCAAACTATCCCAATTTAGTTTTGATTATACCGAAAACCAAGTTGCCTCCTACCCTGCTCCAAATCGCGATGACGCCAGATTGATGGTGATTGATAGAAAAACAGGTAAGATCGAACACAAAATATTCAAAGATTTGATTGACTATTTTGATGAGGGAGATATAATGCTTTATAATAATACCAAAGTTTTTCCTGCTAGATTGTATGGCAGAAAAGAAAAAACAGGGGCAAAAATAGAGGTTTTTCTTTTAAGAGAACTCAATCATGACACTCGCCTCTGGGACGTGTTGGTGGATCCTGCCAGAAAAATCCGCGTCGGTAATAAGTTATATTTCAGTGACGACGACGACAATGATGTACTTATAGCTGAAGTGGTTGACAACACCACTTCCCGAGGTAGAACCATACGTTTTCTCTTTGATGGTACAGATGACGAGTTTCAGGAAGCCCTGAATTTCCTAGGCAATACCCCACTCCCAAAATATATCAACAGGCCATGTGAGGCGGGTGACAGAGAGTGGTATCAAACTATTTTTGCCAAAGATATCGGTGCTGTCGCAGCACCCACAGCGGGCATGCACTTTAGTAAGGAATTAATGAAACGCATGGAAATAAAAGGGGTGGAATTTGCTCCCATTACCCTTCATCTTGGTTTGGGTACCTTCCGCACTATTGATGTGGAGGACTTGTCAAAGCACAAAATGGATGCCGAATTTTATAGAGTTCCGCCTGAAACCGTGAATTTGGTTAATGTGGCTAAAAATAAAGAAAGAACAGGAAGAAATAAAGTTTGTGCTATTGGTACGACCTCATTACGTGCGGTAGAATCAGCCGTTTCAGCTGAAGGTCAACTAAAGTCCGTAGAGTCTGGATGGACAAATAAATTTATTTTTCCTCCTTTCGATTTTAATATTGCAGATAGCCTAATCTCAAATTTTCATCTTCCAAAATCAAGTTTGCTAATCATGGTCGCTGCTTTCGGAGGACATGAACTTATCATGCACGCTTATGAAGAAGCGCTAAAAGAAGATTACAGACTTTTTAGCTACGGTGATGCCATGTTTATAAAATAAATAGTCAAAAGAATATAAATTATTACTTTTGTGAAAAGTCAACTTATTCTTCATTAAATTGAATTAAACCAAAATACTATGTATTGGACTTTAGAGCTCGCTTATAACTTGGAGGAAGCACCTTGGCCTGCCACTCGAGATGAATTAATTGACTACGCCATACGTTCCGGTGCACCCATTGAGGTAATTGAGAACCTACAGCAGATGGAGGACGAGGGCGAGATTTACGAGGGAATTGAAGACATTTGGCCTGATTATCCTAGAAAAGATGATTTTCTTTTCAATGAAGACGAATATTAATTTAACCAATATATAAGATTCAAAAGAGGCTATTCTAAATGGAATTTGCCTCTTTTTTTATATCTCGAATTTTCACTATGGGCATAAGTATAGCAATTGATGGATTTTCCTCCTGCGGAAAATCAACCTTAGCCAAAGCAATGGCAGAATCACTCCAATTCTTATTTGTAGATTCCGGCGCTATGTACAGAGCCGTGACATATTATTTTTTGAAAAATGAGGTTCCTATTCATCAGCCTAAGGTTGTTTTAAATGCTTTGGAGAATATTCATATAACTTTGGAACCTTCTCCAAATGGTAATATAACTCTGCTGAATGGGAAAGATATTAGTACAGATATCAGAGACATGGCTGTGGCTGAAATGGTAAGTAAGGTAGCTGCTATTTCCAGCGTAAGAACAGCCATGGTGAAACAACAAAGACAAATGTCCTTGCATAATAATCTTATCATGGATGGAAGGGACATAGGTACCGTTGTTTTCCCTAACGCTGTTTTAAAAATTTTTTTAACAGCAGATATTGAGGTAAGAGTTAACCGCAGATACCTGGATCTTTTATCAAAAGATACCCTCGTTTCTCTTACTGAAATAAGGCGTAACCTCTTTTTACGAGATTACATTGATTCTACCCGAACAGATAGTCCTCTTTTGAGAGCAGAGGATGCCATCGTTTTAAACAACAGTAATTTAAGTAGAGAAGAACAATTAGAGATTTGCTTATTGCTCGCCAAAAAGAGAATGAAATAAATATTTATTACCTTAAATATCCCTTACTGAATGTCTATCTAAAAGAACATCTTTCAACTCTTTAATCCATTTATATTGTTGAGGCATTACTTTTTTTAATGCATCCTTTACTTTAAGATAAGTTCCTGTTTCATCGGAAATAAACTTATCAGAAATATTTTTTGCATCCTCATAAAGCAACCATTTCAAAGAAGGAATATCCTCTTCCTCTATTTCTAAAGCCCAGGTTTCCTCCTTTACCCCCGAAGCGTGAACATCGTTGGAAATGAGTGTAGCCTGATCCTTAAACTTATCAGAAAGAACTTTCCCTTTATCTTCCTGCGGCAGAGATAAAGATTGAGAATCTTCAGCGTCTAAAAGAAATATTTCTAATCCACGTTCTCTGAATCTATATAAAATAAGGGTGATTTTTCTTAAGAAATCCATATAAACCGATAGTTAAATTTTCCATTTTTCTTTCCAGAACAAGAGCATGCTCATAGCAAGAATCGTTGCTTGTTCTTCTGCTGAAATAGACTGATTCAGAACAACGAAGGCTCTTTTAGATATCTGTTTTGAATCTTTAAATATATCCTTAGGGAATAAAACCATTTCTCTATCCTGAATATAGAGGCTTGTACCTTGGGATGGGTGTTCTTTTAAGTGTAACAGCGTTGCCCCCGTCCTAACTCCCTTTAATACTTTTTCATCCATTAGGAATACGCCTAATGCTTGATTATCAATAACTATCTCAATCTCATTTGATTTGAATAAAAATCTATATACATGATTCTTATCTTTAGCGACCACCATAGCTTTGAAATCAGCAGAACCAAATTTTTTAATAGCGAAAGCGATGCCCGCTTCGTTGAAAAGCGTTGCCATTATACCTACTTCAATACCAGAAATCTTTGATTTGGCAACCCCTTTTAGTTCATTAGCTGAAAGAAGTTCAATATTAATTTCACCCAAGGGAGCCAATTCACTTTGTTTCATTGGAACGGCTTGATCTAATTGTAAAAAAATCTCCTCTATTTTTTTACCCCCTGGTTTTAGGGCACTGAGATTGTTCTTCATCAAAATGAAACCAGAGCCCACAAGAATTAGCGCAGACAGAGCTAATAAACCCATATTATATTAATTTAAAGACAAGATACGCAAAAGGATTTGAACGAAAAGGATTTACAACGAAAAGCAAGCGAATGAACCTTAAAGGTATGATTTAAGTGCGTTCCTATTGTAAGATTTCCTTAATCGTCGAATAGCTCTTTCTTTAATCTGGCGTACTCTTTCTCTTGTTAGCTGTAAAAACTCACCTATCTCCTCTAAAGTTAATGGCTTTTGACCGTCGAGGCCATAATATGAAGAAAGAACTTCGACTTCCTTTTCGGATAGAATACTCAAACCTTCTTTAAGATCCTCCTTCATAGACTGTGCCATTAGATTTTTATCAGGCTCATTTTCTGCTGAATTAGGCATAGTTTCAAGCATTGTTAATTCGCTATCTTCCTGCCCAATTGGCGCATCCATAGAAATATGTCTGGCATTACTTCGTTGCATATTGAGAACATCCTTAGGTGAAATATCCAGAATAGCCGCCAATTCGTCGGTGCTGGGTTCCCTTTCATATTTCTGAATAAAATTAAGGACTGCCTCGTTTATCTTATTATAGGTGCCTACTTTATTGAGGGGTAGTCTAACAATCCTTGAGTGATCTACAATCGCCTGAAGGATGGACTGTCTGATCCACCACACAGCGTAAGAAATAAATTTAAAACCTTTGGTTTCATCGAACCTTTTTGCCGCCTTCATTAATCCGACATTACCCTCGTTAATCAAGTCACTTAAAGAAAGGCCTTGATTTTGATATTGTTTAGACACAGAAACAACGAAACGAAGATTTGATCTAATCAGTTGATTTAATGCCTCTTCATCATTTTCCCTAATCCGTTGAGCCAACTTAATTTCATCATCGCCAACCAACATAGGAATTTTAGAAATATCCTGTAGATACTTTTCAAGAGAAAGACTTTCTCTGTTGGTAATTTTATTAGTAATTTTTAACTGTCGCATGGGTTTATTCATTTACAATAACTATATACGAAAAAATACCCCTAAAAGTTTCCTTTTATTAACAATTTTTACTAACAAACCCTTTTTTTCACTATTTCAAGCACTTGATCCACTTCGTCAGAGGATGTATAGGCGGAAATACCCATTCTCACCACTCCATCCAAAGCTCTTAGACCCAAAATCTCCACGGTTCTCAATGCGTAAAAGTGACCATTCCAGGCAAAAACGCCATTTTCCCCTAAATAACTACAAAAATGATTTGGTTTTTCATTTAACACACTGAAAGATAAGGTAGGAGCTCTATCTATGATATCAGGAGGTAAACCCCATAACTGAATGCCCTCGATGGCTTCCAAACCGCGATATAATTTTATAAACAACCCCTTTTCATGCTCATGAATCATTTCCATAGCCTTCACCAACCGCTCTCTTTTAGTTTGCCCTGAACCCTGGCTTTCCAGAAAATCAACAGCGGCGGAAACACCGGCAAAGGCGGCAAAATTTGGCGTTCCCGTTTCAATTGAATCAGGTGCAGCCTGACCAGCAGTGCGCAATCTATCCGTTGGTAATCTATCTAGCAGTCCTTCTCTTGCGTAAAGGATACCAACATGAGGGCCATAGAATTTATAGGCAGAACACAGTAAAAAATCACAATCTATTGCTTTTACATCCAGGCTAAAGTGAGGTGCTCCATGGACGGCATCGACTAATAGCCAGGCGCCTACCTGATGACTCAGATATCTTATTTTTACTAAATCATTGACCGTACCTAAAATATTAGATGAAAATCCTACCGCTACCAATCTGGTACGTTCATTAATTTTAGATTCGAAGTCTTCATAATCCAGTCGTCCTTCGGGTAATAGCCTAACCTCTCTGACAATAATACCCTTTTCGCGAAGGGCAAGCCAGGGCCCTCTGTTTCCTTCGTGATCCAGTTGTGTAATTAACACTTCATCGCCAGGTTGAAATAAGCGGGCAAAGGCGCGGGAAAGGGAAAAGGCTAAACTCGTCATGTTGGCACCCAGGGAAATTTCTCCCCCATGATTAGCGCCTAAAAAATCCGCCATGATCGATCTGGTATCATCTACCACGGCATCGGTTAATGACGATGTTATAAACTGACCATGCGAATTAGCATTTTTATGTAAATAATAACCTGATATAGCATTTATTACTTGAGCGGGCACTTGTGTTCCCGCGGGTCCATCCATAAACACATAAGGGGCACCGTTCTTCATTGTTCCCTGAAGGGAGGGAAAATTTGACCTAAAGCTTACATTCATTATTTCGCTTTTTGATAATCATTGCGTTTGTTTGCCTAATTTTAGCGCTTAAACTACATAGAATGAAGTTAATTAATATTTTGCTGACAATATCGTTTATTTCTCAAAATATGTGGGGACAATCCGATACTTTAATTTCTCTCAATCAGGTAGAAATTATGGCAGACCGGTTGGCTACCCCATTTTCCAAGTCGGCAAGAACGATACAATTGCTTTCTAAAGAGGATATTAGCCGTTTGCCAGCTAACCAAATAGCTGAAATTCTTTCATATCTGCCTGGTTTAGATATCAGACAGCGCGGACCTCAGGGCGTTCAGGCAGATCTGTCTATCAGGGGTGGATCTTTTGACCAAAGCCTGGTCCTAATCAATGGCATTAAGTTGAGTGACCCTCAAACTGGTCATCATTTGTTGAATTTGGTTCTACAACCAGAACAAATCGAACGGATAGAGGTCTTAAAAGGTCCGGGAACAAGAATTTATGGCCCAAATGCCTTTGCTGGTGCTGTTAATATTATTACCAAAGTACCCGATAAAAATCAGCTGTCCGGCACGGTCTCTTTAGGTGAATATGGACTTAAAAGAGCCGATGTTTCTCTTAGTTTACCCTTCGGAAAATGGAAACAATCTGTTTCGGGTGGTTTTAGTGAAGGGGACGGATACAGGTATAACACGGATTTTAAGCAGCAAAATATTCTTTATCAATCTCAATTATCCTTAGCTCAAGGTACCTGGCGTATTTTAGCTGGGTTCAATAACAAGGCTTTTGGTGCAAATGGCTTTTATGCAAATGAAAATGCGAAGGATCAATACGAAGAAACCCAAACTACGATGTTGTCGATAGCCTATAAACTGGAAAAAGATTGGGGAAGGTTCAATTTTAATGCCTATCATAGAGATCACCAGGATATTTATATTTATCTAAGGCAAAATCCTTCTTTTTATAAAAACGTTCACAATACAAAAGTTACTGGATTGGAGGGTAATTTTCAACTTAACAATGCCTTAGGTATTGGTGCTATTGGATTTGAAATACGACGGGAACAAATAGAAAGTAATAATCTGGGTAATCATTTTCGGGATCACGTGGGAATTTATCTCGAGGAGAGAATTACCCTTGGAAAATTTCAGGTTAACCCCGGCATATTTAATCATTATATGAATGATTATGGCTTAAAATTCTATCCAGGTATAGATGTAAGTTATACTCAAAATGATCATTTTTCTGTTTTCACGAATCTTGCCAGGTCTTTTAGAGTTCCCACTTATACCGATTTATATTATGTGGGTCCATCCAATATTGGAAACATATCTTTACTTCCGGAATCAGCATGGACTTATGAAATGGGCGGTCGCTTTGATAAAGGAAACGCACATTTGACGGCCTCCATTTTTCAACGAGATGCCTCCAGGATTATTGAATGGGTGAGAATTTCAAATGCAGAAAAATGGAAACCTGAGAATTACCTGAATGTAATGACCCGGGGGGCAGAACTTACCTATAAATATGACTTTCAACGCGGATTGATTCATTCTATCCAGCTGAATTATGCCTGGTTGCAAGCTGATATGGAGCTGATCCCAGGGTATCAATCCCGATATATTTTTGAAAATCTTAAGTACCAAAGTAGTGCTATTATTGCCTTTAATCTACCATTGAAAATTAAAGCAACCACCGCTTTTCGATACTTTCAGAGGATAAACAATGAAAAATCTACGTTTTTAACGGACATTCAAGCCAACAGGTCATGGGGAAAATCATTCAATACCTTCCTCCAGATAACTAACTTTTTTGACCTGGAATACAGAGAAATTGGTACCGTTCCCATGCCGGGAAAATGGGTAAGGGCAGGTATAAAATTTAATTTATTTAATTCTTAACAGACCATTTGTAGTAAATTTTAGGTAGGAAAGGATAGCGTAAAATGATTTCTCATTATTTATTTGGCGACAAGCGCCAAATAATATCAACACCTTTTGAAAATAGGGAAAATAAAAGGTATTTTTATTCTTAAGAAAAACGAATAAAAAATGAGTGCAAGAATTCTCCTCCCATTATTATTAATGGTAACCTTTTTCTCCTTACATGCTCAAAAAGGCAAGCCTGCAAGTATTGAAATGACCGTTATGTCCGGCATATCAGAAAGTTATTTTGATGCGGTAAAATGGAGACAACTTGGGCCTTTTAGAGGAGGCCGCTCCTGCACAGCCACTGGAGTTCCGGGGAAACCAAATCTTTACTATATGGGTACTGTAGGCGGAGGCGTGTGGCGTACCACCGATGGCGGAGGAACATGGGAATGTATTTCTGATGGCTATTTTGGGGGTTCTATAGGTGCCGTGGCTGTTGCGGAAAGTGACCCAAATGTGATTTATGTAGGAGAGGGCGAACAAACCCTCCGCGGAAATGTATCTCCTGGAAAAGGGTTGTGGCGTTCCACCGATGCAGGGAAAACATGGAAATACATGGGCTTGCCTCAATCTCAACATATTAGCCGTATCAGAATTCATCCTACCAATCCAGACCTGATCTATGTTGGCGTTTTGGGGAATCTTTGGAAATCATCTACAGATAGAGGCCTTTATAGAAGTAAGGATGGTGGAAAAAACTGGGAAAAGATTTTGTACGAAAATGATCGGGCCGGCTGTGGCGATGTAGTTTTTGACCCAGGTAATCCCCGAATAATATTTGCCAGTACCTGGGAAATGAAACGCAATGGCTATAGAATGGACTCCGGAGGGGAGGGCTCTCATTTATATAAAAGCACGGATGGCGGTGATACCTGGGTGAATATTTCTAATAATAAAGGACTGCCAGGTGGCCTTTGGGGAATAGCCGGATTAACGATTTCTCCTGCAAATCCAGAAAGAATCTGGGCTTGTATCGAAGCAGAAGATGGCGGTTTATTCCGTTCCGATAATGGTGGACAAAGTTGGATTAAAACAAGCGAAGATCGTGAATTAAGACAAAGAGCCTGGTATTATTCCAGAATCACAGCTGATTCTGAAAATCCTGATGTAGTTTATGCGCTGAATGTTCCTTTCTTAAAATCTACAGACGGTGGAAGAACTTTTAAAGAGATGGAAACACCCCATAGCGACCATCACGACCTATGGATTGACCCCGCAAATAATCAACGAATGATTGTTGCCAATGACGGTGGCGCACAAGTATCAACTGATGGAGGCGTAAACTGGACTACCTATCACAATCAGCCTACAGCACAATTTTATCGGGTAACCACAGATCAATCCTTTCCATTTAAAATATTAGGTGCGCAACAAGATAATTCTACCGTTCGCATTTCACACCGCTCCACTGGTTCAACCTTAACTGATAAAGATTGGGAAATTTCAGCCGGTGGGGAAAGTGCGCACTTAGCTCCAGATCCCAATAATCCTGAGGTGGTTTATGCGGGAACTTACAAAGGATATATGAGTCGATTTGACCATACAACCGGGCAAGAGAGAAGCACCAATGTATGGCCTTTTAATCCGGCTGGCTCTGGAGTAGAAGTAATGAAATATAGATTTAACTGGAATTTTCCGCTCCTTTTTAGTCCTCATAATCCTAAAAAATTATATGCCGGTTCAAATTATTTACATGTCACAACCAATGAAGGACAAAGCTGGGAAGTAATCAGTCCAGATTTGACAAGAAACGATCCCGAAACACTTAAGTCTTCTGGTGGGCCAGTTACCCAGGATAATACGGGCGTTGAATATTATGGAAATATATTTGTTATCGCTGAATCCCCTAAAGAAGAGGGCGTTATTTGGACAGGAAGTGACGATGGCCTGTTACACGTTACCAGGGATGGTGGAAAAAACTGGCAAAATGTTACCCCACCAGGTTCACCAAAATGGAATATGTTTAATTGTATTGATGTTAACCCTCATCAACCCGGCAGTGCTTATGTAGCCGCTACCCATTATAAATTCGGAGATTATACGCCCTATCTTTATAAAACAATGGATTATGGCAAAACCTGGACAACCATTACAAAAGGTATTGATAATATGCATTATACCAGGGCCATAAGAGTAGATCCGACAAGGAAAGGCCTGTTATATGCTGGTACAGAATGGGGTATGTATATTTCATTTGATGATGGTAATTTTTGGCAACCTTTCAAATTGAACCTTCCTATTGTCTCTATTCATGATTTGCACATCAGAGATAATACTTTAATCGCTGCCACACATGGAAGAAGCTTTTGGATGATAGACGATTTGAGTCCTATCCAGGAAATTAACAGCGAAATCAAAGCAAAAGATTTTCATTTATTTTCATCCAAACCAACATATAGATTAGCACAGGAGAATAACGCGCCTTCCAGTTTAAAAGAAGGTGAAAATCACCCCAATGGCGCTGTTTTTCATTTTTATATCAGTGATTTGGCCATAAAATCACCCGCTATCTCTTTGGAAATTTTTGACGATAGTGGCAAATCAATACAAAAATGGAGTAAAGACAGTAAAAATCCAAAACAAAAACTTACTTTATCGGCAGGTGGAAATAGATTTATTTGGGACCTAAGATATCCAGGATTCACTGAATTCCCTGGTATGGTGTTCTATTCATCTCCAAATAAGGGTCCTAAAGTAATGCCGGGAAATTATCAGGCCACACTTTCTATAGATGGAAAAAAATCAAGCATCGATTTTGTTGTTTTGCCCGATCCCCGATTAAAAAATACGCAGGAAGATTATAAGAAGCAATTGGATTATTTGCTAAAAGTTCGCGATAAGGTCAGTGAGGCCAATCAAGCCATTCTGGATATCAGGACTATCAAAAAAGACCTAATCTATATCAAGGAAAAATTAGGTAATCAAAGTTTATACAAAGATTTGCTGATACAAGCTGAGGAATTGGAACGAGAAATTACAAAAATTGAAAATCAGATTCACCAGACTAAAAATATTGCCAGGCAAGATGCCCTCAATTATGGTATAAAAGTCAATAACAGACTAGCTTTTTTATTAGCCGACCAACAATTGGGAGATTTCCCCCCTACTGATCAGGCCGAAGATGTTTATGATGTACTTGCCAAAGAATTGGACGGGTATTTGAATCAGCTCAAACCATTAATTAAAACGGGGGTAGAAACCTTAAATGCCGAAGCACAGAAAAGACAGATTCCACTGTTAAAGGAAAAAGGATGATATTATAGATATTATCTTCAACCATTTGACGATTATAAGTCAAAAAAAACATTTTTTTACCCACTTTTTTATCTGATTAACCTATTTTTAACGGCTATGAAACCTTAGCATATACTTAATAAGACATAAGCATGAAAAACACATTGACCCTATTCCTCAGTATTTTACTGATTACCCCATTGTTCTTGAACAGCCAAACGGCGGCAGAAAAGGCATTTGAAAAAAGAAAAGCCTCATTAAAAGCTGAGGTACAAGCAAATGTTGAAAAGCAAGCTAAATTGGCTCAAGTTATGGTGGATAAAGTTTTTAGCTTTTCTGAACTGGGATTTCAGGAGGTAGAAACATCAAAATATCTGACAAAAATTTTGGAAGAAAATGGTTTTACCGTAAAATATGGTATTTCAGGTGTACCTACGGCCTGGTGGGCTACCTGGGGAAGTGGAAAACCAGTTATATCTATGGGTTCCGATTTAGATTGCATACCTAAGGCTTCACAAAAACCGGGGGTAGCTTACCATGATCCGATTGTAGAAGGTGCACCGGGACATGGTGAGGGTCATAACTCTGGCATGCCTTTAAATATATTGGCTGCTATTGAAACCAAGAAAATAATGGAGCGGGAAAAAATTCAGGGCACCCTTGTATTATGGCCTGGAGTCGCGGAGGAACTAGTGGGGACTAAAGCTTATTACACAAGAGATGGTTATTTTGACGATGTAGATTTATGTTTATTTACACACGTAGGTAATAACCTCAGTGTTAGTCACGGGCAGGCACGTGGCACAGGACTCATCTCTGTACTATATGAATTTGAAGGTGAAGCCGCCCATGCTGCAGGCGCACCATGGAGAGGAAGAAGTGCCCTCGATGCGGTGGAATTAATGAGTATTGGCTGGCAATATAACCGGGAACATCTCGATCCGTTACAAAGAAGTCACCATGTTATTCAAAATGGAGGTGACCAACCCAATGTAGTACCTTCCAAAGCCTCTATCTGGTTTTATTTGAGACACGTGACCTACCCTAAAATTATGGAACTCTATGATCGTGCAAATAAAATAGCCGAGGGAGCAGCACTGATGAGTAATACGGCAGTAACAAAAAAGATATTAGGCTCAGCCTGGCCCAGGCATTTTAATAAAGTCATCGCAGAAACGATGTACCAGAATATTGTCAAAGTTGGTCTGCCAACCTGGTCTGCTGAAGATAATGCGCTGGCATCTGGTATTCAGCAAGAGGTAAAAGCACCGGACGATGTCAAAGGACTACCAACGAAATTAGATACTTTAGAGGCTCCTTCCTTATCTTTTGTTAGTGGCGGCTCTGATGATATTGGTGATATTTCATGGAAATTGCCTACTGTAACCTTGGTTTATCCTTCAAATATTCCGGGATTACCAGGCCATCATTGGGCCAATGCCGTATCTATGGCAACCCCTATTGCTCATAAAGGCGTAGTTGCCGGAGCAAAAGTACAGGCAATGACTCTCTTAGACCTTTTCCTTGATACAAAAACCGTCGACAAAGCCTGGGATTATTTTAAAAATGAGCAGGGTATGAAACAAAAATATGTTCCTATGGTTAGTGAAAATGACAAACCTGCCATTCATTTGAATACAGAAATTCAAAATGAATTCAGAGAGTCATTGAAAAAATACTACTATGATGAAACTAAATATTCTTCCTACCTTGAACAATTAGGCATAAAATACCCTACCGTAAAAGCAAAAACACCTGAAAAATAATTCTTAGACATAGTAAATCCTATCATTATAAATAATTTATAATGATAGGATTAATGATTTTTTTTTAGCTTAACAAAATGTATTTCATTTCATAATTTTAACCAATTTCGCCAACATGTGAAAAAATATTTTGTTAAAATAATTTATTCTTAAATTTATACCTTTCCCAAAAATCAAGCACCACATGTTCGAACGAAGTTTTTTATCCGTAGGCATTGATGATATTGCAGCCCACCTGCCTCGTATTTATTTGAAAATTGAAGACTTATCTATTGCCAGAAACATAGAATACGCTAAGTTGAATAAAGGATTAGG
>JANQZX010000098.1:14744-77600 GCA_030728245.1 Saprospiraceae bacterium
AAGACTTATCTATTGCCAGAAACATAGAATACGCTAAGTTGAATAAAGGATTAGGGTTAACGACAATGAGTCTTGCTGATGTTCACGAGGATGCAGCAACCATGGCAGCCAATGCAGTAAGAAAGCTTATAGAGCAAAACGAACTAAATCCAAGTCATATAGGAAGAATTTATTTAGGTACAGAAAGCGCTCTTGATGGTTCCAAACCTACCGCTTCCTACGCTTTGGATATGCTGAATGATTATTTTTCACCAAAATATGGTCCCGATTGCTTTTTAAATTGTGATGTGGTCGATTTAACTTTTGCTTGTATTGGGGCGGTGGATGCCCTTCAAAATTCATTGGACTGGGTAAGAACAGGAGATGATAGAATAGCTATTGTCATTGGGTCTGATGTAGCTAAATATGAATTGGCCTCCACAGGTGAATATACCCAAGGTGCTGGTGCCATTGCACTTCTTGTGAAAGAAAATCCACGATTACTTGCTTTTGACGAACAATGGGGTGTTGCCACACGACCTGTTCATGATTTCTTTAAACCTATCAGAACGGTTCAAAAAAATCAGCTTTTAACAGAAATTGAAGAGAAAGGCATTGGGCAGAACCTGAATTTCAATAATCTTGAAAATGCCATTTTTCAGAAATTAGATCAGTCAGGATTTTGGGACACTAACGAAACCAACGTTCATATCCATAAAGTAACGCCCGTTTTTGATGGCCCCTATTCTAATTCTTGTTATCAGGAAAGAATCAAGGAAGCTCTACAACATTATATTTCCCAAAATGGCTTGCCTGTAAATGAAGCGGCCACAGATAACTGGCGCAGATTGATTTTCCACCTTCCTTACGCTTATCAGGCCCGACGAATGTTTTCTGAAATATTTTATGCCGAAGCCAAAAAAAGAGGTGATCATGATATTCTGATACAGGAACTTGGTCAAACTGAACCATTAATTCATCAATTTGAGGAAGACGCGGCCTATCAAGAAGCTTTTTCTAAATTTTTAACCGCAATTACTAAAACTGAAAGATATAAAAGATTTATTGCTGAAAAAATTGAAAAGGGAGAAAGAGCCTCGTCATTGATGGGAAATCTTTACACAGCTTCCATTTTCCTTTCTTTAATGAGTACCCTTGCCATCGATTTAGACAATGATATTGAATTAACTGATGCAAGAATTGGTTTCTTCGCCTACGGCAGTGGATCAAAATCAAAGGTTTTTACAGCATCCGTTCAACCTTCTTGGCGAGAAATTACCCATAGGTTCCAATTGTTTAATCAATTGGAAAACAGGCAGGCTGTTTCTTACAACGAATATGAGGCGCTGCACAGAGAAAATTTAACTCAAAGCATCAAGCAAGTGGAGGGTGAATTTTATCTGGCGTCTATTTGTTCCGAAAAGGGTGTAAAAGAAGGAGCCAGACGCTACGGTTGGCGTCCTACAGAAGTTCCAGTAACAGTAAAAATGTAAAAGTAACCCAAGTTTTCCTAAAGGTTATTTATTGTTATATATGGCAATAGTTTAAGGTAAATGGAGTCATTCACATTGGGGAGTTTCTTTAAGTCCTCAATGTGTTGAAACAATCCATTATTTTCTCTATATAAACAGATAGCTCTGGCTAGTTTGTACCTCACATAAGGGTGTTTTGAAAGCCCTTCCTGATTTGTATAATTTATTGAAATGCAGGGTTTCAATATTTTTTCTATGGTTAAACAAGTTTTAATGGATTGAAATACTGAGTCCCTCAATCCATACGTTTCTTTCACTTGCTCGACAGATACAAATCCGCAGAGAGATTCTCTAAAAGTTATAATTCTTTTGGCCAGATAAGGGCCAATTCCATAAAGTGATTCCCACTGGGCAGAATCTGCTTCGTTTATGTCTATTGTTTTACATCGAAAGACTCTATTTTCCTTTAAAAAAGGTTTACGCTGTTTTTCTTCGGCCTTTTCTACATGTAAATATTTTGATATACCAGAGTATAGCGGCTCTGACATACCGTAAAGCTTTTTAACATCCACCACCCTTTTAAAATTACCCCCATTCTCCAAATATTTCACCCAGCGCCTGGCCAAAAAATCAGGCACAGATAATATGTCCAGTGATTGAAGATCCGCTTCATTGATATTAAGAGAGAAATACAAGGGTATGTTTTTCTGTTTAGCTGGCTGATTTTCTGCCTTAAATACGGAATAGACGGGCATATTCTCATCTGTTTCTGAAGAACTTAAAGCCCATAATTGCCTGCTTAACAGACACCAAACCAATAAAAAGAGCGCAAGAAATCCATTACGTAATGCGTTTGGGAAATAGAAAAAGGAAGAAAATTTATTTTTCATTGATTAATTTTTAGATAGATTAAAAGCACCCGACACGCCAATATCATAAACCTCTATGTTTAGTTTTCCAGCTAACTCCAGCAGTTTTCGTTTAAAATAAAATGGTAGATCGGCATTTAAAATCAATAATTTTGGAGGACATTCCCTCAACCATTTTTCCCAGGGACCGACAAAATAGCTGGCTACCCACCAATGAGTGCCAAAGGGAATAAAATCATGAGACTTTTCACCGTTAAGCAGGACAAAAGTTGCATTGTGCATATTGAAAGAAATGACAGATTCTGGTAAAATTGTATAATGACGCTTTGTCGCCCATTTTTCTAAATACAAGATGTCTTGACGCTTTTTATCGATAGATTTATTAGAAAAAACAAAAAAAGAATGCCCTTTTCGAATAGTTAAAACGGCGTTCCCCCTTTCAGATAAAATATAAGTTTGTTCTTCTTTATTGTAGTATAAAAATGAAACTTGAAATAGGGTAAATAATAAACAGGTGGAAATAATAAAAACATTTCGTTTTTGGTATTCAATAGATAATGCTATAAGAAAAACAATGATAACAAGGCAGATAATAGCAGCATCTGGCAGATAAATGCCTTCTGAAACCGCCCAGGTAACATCACTTAAAAAGGACATGATCCAACGAAATAAAAAAACAGAAAATTCGAGCAACCAACCAATAACAGCATTTAACAAAGGAATACCAGATACTGTGATATAAAGTAAGGCTACCGCAAGAATGAAGGTAGATAAGGGAATAGCTACCCAGCCTGTAATTAGAAAAAGCCATGAAAACTGTTGAAAATGATATAGTAAAAGGGGCAAAGTGACCCATTGCGCTGCAAAACCCATGACGGTCATTTCCCAAAAATACTGCATTAGTTTATTGGAAAACGTATACCTTCCTACCCACGACTTATAGAATCCTATGATCCCAGCCACAGCCAGAAAAGATAATTGGAACCCAATATGAAAAAAGAAGTTTGGATCCAACAGGAGTAAAAAACAAGCCATAGCAAATAAATTATTCCAGACATTGGCTGTTTTCTGGAATATTCTGGCCGATATCATTAGAATGGAACCACCCACTGCCCTGAGTATTGCCGGCTCAAAATGAGTTAACCAAGCGAAAAGAACAAGGAAAAGAATAAATAAGCCAGCACTAAAAATTCTTCCTCTTTTACTATAAACAGGAAGTAAGCCAAGAATAAATTGAATGATACCCGCTAATATTCCAACATGGAGCCCACTGACGGCAAGTATATGCATCGCACCCGTTCGCTTAAAATCGGTCATAATATCAGAGGTAAGACCCGATTTATTTCCCAGCAATAAGGCATCCATCAATCCTAAAGAAATACTATCTTTTAGTGCTTTTCCTAATATACTAGAAATGTATTGCTGTGCTTTATCTCTGTAAAACAAAGATCCCGAAGCAGCTTTAATTTCCTTCCAATTGGCTCTGTTTCCATACGCTTTATGAAAAATTCTCTTTAGAGACCAATATTTTTGTTGATTAAATGAACCTGGATTATATGCGTTGGGTATGGGGAGAAGCTGATAAATTTCCCCCTGAACGATCGAACCAGAGGAAAACGGGGGCAAATCGGAGGCTGAAAGATACAGTAATATGAGTCCTGACGAGGTAACAGTCGTATCTTTATTGTTAAAAGTGTTCGAGACATCCAAAACATACCTATGTCCGCCGTTCGTCCTCGACTTACTGCTTAGTACTGTTCCCTGAAATTTAACAGCAGATAATTTGTTGCCTATATAGGTGCTTTTATTTGTTGGGTTCAAAGAGGCCATTCTAAAAAAAAGAAAAGCTACAATAAGGCAGATAAAAAATGGATAAAAGACTAATGCTGATAATTTCTCATTTCTATTTATAAAAAAAGATATTCCTATAAAAAGGGTACTGATTAACCAAAGTCCTAAAATATTTTCAATGATAAAATAAGGATATAGTAGTATCCCTGCTACTAATCCAATAAACAATTTTAGAAATGGTACTTCGTGAAAACGCATACTAACTTTACTTAAAAGCAAAAGTCGTTGATATTTTTATGGTTTACAGGTAATTTATGGGACAGAAGTAACCATTTTCCAACTTATCAGGTTATATATAAAATTAGATTTAGAAGCTAGAAAGTTCTTATTTTGTGCTTTTTAAAATTCACCTCAAATATGCTTACAGAAAATTTCATCGATGCTAATTTATATGATATTGAAACAGCTGTTTTAGGTAAAAAGGTGCTCATTAGAAGATTACGAGAGGGAGATGGCAAGTTTTTTTATGATCTGGTGGCGGAAAATAATAGTTTAATAAGTGAATATTTCCCCGTAATTACCTCTGCTTTATCTACTTTGGATGGTGCCGAGCTTTATGCAAGAAAAACCATTATTTCTTGGTTAAAACAGGAATCATTCAGTTTTGGCTTGTGGGATAAAGATAAATTATGCTTAGTTGGCTACCTTGATATTTCAAGAAGAATGCCGGAAAATATAGGTGAACTGAGATTTTTTACAGATAAAAACAGAATGGGGGAAGGTATCATGTCCGACACCTTAAGCACTATGATTCCCTATTTTTTCAACCAGCTTCTTTTAAATAAAATCACCATAAAAGCATCCACTGAAAATTTTACGCTACCTACGTTAGCTAGAAAATTTGGATTTTTACGCGAAGGTGAACTCCGTGGGGAGATTTATAAACAGTCAGGCGATCGCGGCGATGTCTGGGTTTATGGTTTATTAAAAAACATGTACAAATAAAACAATAACATTGATTTCATATATTAACTTATTCCTGGAATGGGGTAAAACCCTGCCAATCAGTAAACAAAATGAATTAACAGCTTTCTTAAAAGCTGTTAATAATGAAATTTCTCAGGAGGAATTTGAAAATCGTTTACTTGCCTTTCGCAACGCAGAAATAAATCCGTTGTCAAACCATCCATTTTTTTCGGGAAATCATAAACACATAGTACCTAATTTAATAGGTCATAGTTTGGCAGCTCTCAATAAGCTTCAAACCCAATATAACCCAAATAGTCAGTTATTCCTTAACGAATTTTTGCGCTATTTTTTAATTCAGGAAAATTTTATCAAAGGAAAAGATATTCTTTCCGAGGTATTAAAAGTTGGATTAATTGCGCACGAAGCCACGGATTCATTTCAACAAGATTCTGCCCAATACTCCAGGTTAATGGAGCAATTATTCACCTTTATCCTGTTAAAAAAAGAGGAATTTCCTGGTGAAAGTACCTATCTGCTTTTTTACAAAGAAGCCGTTACTACGACCCTTGGATTATCCTTTTTTCGCTACTTAGATGAAGAGAATGTACATTTATCTTTGGAAAGAGTCTATTTTGTCTATCAACATATTCCGCTGGAGGCAAAAGACAGGATGTTTGTATTTGATGTATTCCTGCGTATTGCCTTTGAAAGCGCTGGAAATCAACAGTATAACCAACTACCTGTTAATCCGCTCCTGAGCTGGTATAAAAAAGGAGAAAACAAAGGAATTCAAGACGTAATTGCGGGAAGATTCTTAACCCTTTCTTTAGAAAAGGGTATTTTTAATATTGCTTACTTAACAGAAAAATTCCCTGTTATTAGTACTGCCATGCACGCAATCTGGCAATTTAATGAGAAAAATATACTTTCAAATACTTTAGAAAGCAAAGAATTATTTCTCGAAAATGCCGGGAAAATATTGGATGTCATTATTAAATTTCCCTATTTAGTTACCTCAGATACTCAAAATACGTCGCCTATTTATCAATTACTCCAGGGTTTTGATATAATAAAAGAAAGTTTACCCGATACCATAAAAAGCAATCATGTTTTACAACGTTTTTTGTTGGACAAATATCTACAATGTGCTGCTGAAAATCCAACCCTTTGGGAAAGTAACCAAGAGAAGATTGGAAATCAAAGTATTTTAGATCGTGGTGTATTGTTAGTTGTTACAGCGGCATTTCATCGCCAAAATGAAATGAGTGAGGGAAAAAACATAGCCCTTTTCAGGTCATTAATTTCATTTACTTTAGAAGAAATTTTACAGACCTACCCAAGTGAGTTAGGTTTGACCTTCATAAAAATTATCGTTTCCCCTGACACAGGATTTGGCTTCAGGTATGGTTTTGATCGTCAATGGGCCGATCAAATGGTAGAAGCTGCTTTGGCTTTATTTTCACAACATCCGCACCTTATAGCAGCTGAAAATACATGGGATGACTTGTTCTCTGGCGTTTCTGATGCATTGAAAGAATCAAAAATTCAGCAACTCAACCTGCTTCCTGAGTTAACACGCATGATTTTAGAGAAATCTGCATTACAACTAAACCTGAGGGTATCCTTAGAAAATGGAAAAGAAGAGTATCTTCTTATTGCGGGCTTGAGGGAAATTTTAGCTGCCCTTTCTGCCAATGAAACATCCAATTCTAAGCACCCTCAATTAACCCCTGGACAGTTACTTTCCTTCGTAGAATTATTACTGGATGCTGTTATAAAAAATCCTAACTGGTTGACTACCTCATTTGAAGGTAACCCCATGATTAGAGAAGTATTGGCTATTCCATTCCGCACCTTATCGAAAATACCTGCGGATCAACGCTTAGGCTATGACTTACTTACTCAGGTCATTGAGTCCGAACTTGAGGCGATAGAAAGGAGTCCGCATTTAATGGATCGGATACAATACGGTGAATCTCCTTCAGAAAAAACAGTATTAGAGCATGCCTTTAATTTAGTGATTGCGTGGTTATTTCCTCCCGGTGAGAGAGCCGGCTTGCATAAAACCAAGCAATTAATGGACGTCATCGCTTATGCCATTGAAGATTTAGTTTCTGAAAATCCAAACACCACTGGCTTAGCTATTTTAGAACTTATTTTATCTGATGCAGTAGGATTGGATTTATCCAATGGGATTATTGAAGACCAAACCGACGAATTGGTTGAAGCCGTGCTGCTTGCCATTGCTACACAACCTGAATTAATACAAGAGGCACCAGGATTAAGGGAAATTGCACAGGAATCAGCTGGGGCCATTCATCTTTTATCTATTGATCATCCCGAAATAGGTTTAGAAATTCTTCGAAACCTATTTGAAGAAAGTGCAGGACGATTAACTATTTTACTGGAGGTAAATGACACTCAATTCCGCCATTTACTTATCGAGGCTTTGCAGCAATTTGCTACAGCCATAAGTATGGAACGCAAAAATGGAAGATATACAATAAAATTAAGTGAGGACCAGATTCTTGATTTAGTTCAAATTATATTTGAAGGTGTGGTAGAGCAGCCGGAATGGGTGGAAGACGAATATATCCATCAGGTTCTTGATGCTATTTTACAAGCGGTTGATGCTAAAAGTGGAGGGAGAAGAATACCCTATTTGCTAGTCTCATTACTATTTCAAGCTCTCCTTCCAATGGCACAGGAACGATCCGAATTGCTTGAAAAAATAGAATTTGGCGAAAAAAGAGAGGCCATTGCCATTAGTTACGTCGTAGAAAGATTGCTAAATCTATTGTTGGGCTTAGATCTCAAAGATTGGAGAAAAGTAACTCAGGATGAGGCTATTGAAGCCATCGTTCACTTCTATTTAAACCTGATTAATCAGTGGGATATGAGCGCTGCATCTATTGAAGCCGCTATGACTCACTTAAAACAATTAGTAAGGCAGTTTGCTACGGGAACTTTATCTCAGGATGAGTTTTTGGATTTATTAAGTGAAGAAGACGATGATGAAGAATAAATGATGAATACATTAATTATGAATGAATTATTGTATGAAGTTGGAAAGGTTACCTTTATATTGGGCATCTTCAACAACCTAAGATATTTTCTTGTGGCTGGTATTCCTTTCCTGGTTTTCTATATATTCTATTCAAAAAAGTTCCACTATATTATTCAGACACGAAGACATTTTAACGAATATCAAGAATTAAATCTTAATAACAAAGCATGATCTCCTACGAAAAAATGGTTCTTCAAAATGGGCTAACGGTATTGATGCATGAAGATAAAAATACGCCCATTGCGAGTATTAGCGTGCTTTATAAAGTAGGATCAAGAGACGAACATCCTGAAAAAACAGGTTTTGCCCATCTTTTTGAGCATTTAATGTTTGGGGGATCAATAAATATTCCTGACTATGATGGCGTTATGCAAAGGGCTGGAGGGGAAAATAATGCATATACCAATCATGATTATACCCATTTTTTCACTACACTGCCAGCCATAAATATTGAAACTGCATTATGGTTAGAATCTGACAGGATGTTAGAGTTAATGCTGCAAAAAGAGGTCCTTGATGTGCAAAAAAAAGTAGTGGTTGAAGAATTTTATGAAACCTGTCTCAATTTGCCTTATGGTGATGTATGGCATGAATTATCCGCATTAAACTATGAGAAGCATCCTTATAAATGGCCAACCATCGGTGTACACCCCAGTCACATTGAAAAAGCCAATTTAACCGACGTTAAAAAATTTTACAATAAATATTATCATCCGGGTAATGCCATATTGGTTATAGCTGGACCTATTTCTATAAAAAGGATGAAGGAATTGGCTAGGAAATGGTTTAATGATATTCCATCTGGTAAGACGATCAAAAAAAATTATTCCTCGGAACCTCCAAAGAAAGAGGCCAGACACAAACAAAGTCAGGCGGAAGTTCCCGTTGATGCTATTTATATGACCTTTCCATGTCCCGCACGGGCAGACAAAGCATTTTATTCTGTTGATTTGCTAAGTGACATATTCAGTAACGGTCCATCGTCCAGATTAATACACCGGTTAACCCGGGAAAACAAATATTTTAACCAAATTGATTGTTACGTCACGGGGGATTTTGACCCGGGCCTTATTGTATTTGAAGGAAGACCTACGGAAAAAATTTCTTTACAGGATGCTGAGGAAATTATATGTAAGGAGATAAATGATCTTAAAAACCAGTTGATTGAATCTGCTGAACTACAGAAATGGAAAAACAAAGCTGAAAGTACCTTAGTACTTTCAGAAATGGGTATTCAATCTAAATCGATGAACTTAGGCTTTTTCGAAGCTTTGGGAAACGCCGATTTAATGAATGCGGAATCAAAGATATACCAATCTTTGACCGCCGAGGAAATCCAACAGGCGGCAAAGGAATGGCTTAGAGATGATCAAAAATCAGTACTGACTTACAAGGGAAAATAAAAATCCATTATTTTCCTCCCGGAGTAGATTTTTCAGTAAAGATTTCTGCCAGTTTTCTTTCCAATTCTGCCCCCCTTAAATCCCTGGCTATAATCATGCCATTGGGATCGACCAAAAACGTTTTCGGAATAGCTGAAATTTCATACAATTTACTCACCTCATTGGACCAGCCCTTTAAGTCACTGGTATGTTTCCAGGTGAGTTTATCTGCCTGAATAGCCTGTAACCAACGCTCTCTATTTTGGTCAAGGCTAATACCCAGTATTTCAAATCCACTTGTTTTATATTTGTTATATAACTTAACCACATTAGGATTTTCCTTTCTGCAAGGCCCACACCAGGATGCCCAAAAATCTAGTAACACATATTTTCCTTTGAAATCAGATAGTTTAACTGGTGTGCCTTCAGGAGAAACCTGGGTAAATTCAGGTGCTTTTGCACCCTCCATCAAACGCATTGTTCTTTCCAACATTTCAGAAATTTCCATCGCAGCGTCCGGCGCTTTGTCTTGATATTCAGTAACGAATCTTTTACCATATTTTGCCAATAAAGGGTGTTTAAGAGATTGCATTACCGCAATAGCAGCACCTAAACATTGCATACGGGCATGAGAACCTTCTGGAATTTTACTAATAATATTCTCAATAAAATACTCCACCTGGTTTTCTACTACGCCGGCATTCACCATAACATTTACATAAGTTCTAAAGGATTCGTACAACCAAATAAGGTGATTATAGCCAGGATCTGAGAAATCAACTTTCGCAAAAAATTCATTTAGAAAATAACTTAACTCGTCAGGATAACGATTATCCTTGTTGTTTAATTGATAACTTTGGTAAGCATTCAAAGCCATCACTCTATACTGAAAAGGATTTACCACCTTTAGGGAATCCAATAATCGAAGTTTTTTAGCATCTAAGCCAGCAAGCTGATTGACCAACTGATTTTGATTTGCAGGGTTTCCTTCACTTAATCCTCTTAAAATTTCACCCATTTCGTTATTAAGGCCACCGATGATATTTTTTAAATTATTATATCCATCATTTTCCTTTGAATTTGAAATGACTGCTGTACCCATACTCTCAGCATTACCGGTTATTTCAACCTTATCTTCCTGCCCGAGAATGACAGGAATAACCTGATCGGAATTTTGACCAATATAAAACATTCTTGGAGTTTGCCGGGGAACATCCATAACAAACTGTCCTGGTTTCTCAGCTGTTACGCTATGTTTAGGAGAGAAACCAAAACCATTAAACTCATATAAAAAGAGGGAATTACCTCCTCCACTTAGGTTACATATTACTTGAATGGTAGATTGACCCGATAGTCCAGTCTGTAAGAGAGCGAACATAATCAAAAAAACGAACCCTGATAATTTACGCATGCTTGAAAATTTTTACAAATATAATCTAAATTTATTTTAGTATAAAACTAAGTGTTGTTATGAAAGTTCTACACCAATAAAACATTATTTAGGAAATGATTATTATATTGTTATCAAAAATTATTAAACATGATTTATCGCAGTTTTAACACCGCAGGAAAATTCCCCTTTTTGGGTTTATTGATAATGGGTTTATTCTTATTCATAATTTTTCTTTTTCTCAGGGCACTCTTCATTTTGTTGTATTATTTAACCCCTGTACTCTTTATATTGATATTAGTTTTTGATGCCAAAGTAATACTCAATCACGTAAAATATTTGGGAAGAAAAATCAAGGATAATCCTGTTTCTGGTTTGATTCAAACTGGTTTTACTATACTATTTCTTCCCATTGTATTGGTTTATTTGTTATTCCAGGCGCTAATAAACAGACAATTTAAAAAGAACCAAATGAACACTGGGAATAATCAAACGAGTGATTGGGCAGATTTTGAGGAGCTGGAAAGTCAAATACCTATTAAAAAAGCTGATCCAAGAGACTTAGTGTAATGTTTTTTGTGGGTATTGTTCTTAGTTTCGTTTTAGGTTTTTCTTATTTATATATTATCGCCAACTATCTAAAAAACTGGCGTAACTTAAAGTTTGTACCAGGTAGAAATAATCTGGATAACATACCTTTTATGTCCGTAGTTGTGGCGGCGAGGGATGAGGAAAAGAATGTATCACTCTGCATTCAAAGTTTACTTGACCAAGACTATCCTCTCGATAAATATGAGATTATAATTGTTGACGATTTTTCGACAGATAAGACGGCCGAATTAATTAAAAATTTTGAAACATCGGTAACGAATCTGCAGTATCTTTCTTCAAATGCCAATGAGCAAGGACATATAATATCCTATAAAAGAGAGGCCCTTCAAACAGGGATAAACGCCTCAAAAGGAGAGTATATTCTTTTAACTGATGCAGATTGTACCGTTCCAACTTCATGGATTACCACATATTCTGAACAATTCATAAAGGAAGATTCAGTATTCATTGGAGGGCCCGTTATTATTTCAGATGAAAACCAAAATCTTTTGACATCATTTCAGGGTCTCGATATGATTGGCATGATGGTTATAACGGGAGCTGGCTATCAGTCAGGCAACCAACTTTTAGCTAATGGGGCTAACATGGGCTTTTCAAAACAAGTATTTAATGCCTTGGGAGGGTATGACCATTTTCCCAAAAAGGCTTCAGGAGACGATATGTTTTTATTGCATCATTTTCACCAACATCACCCAAAAAACATTCGATTTTTAAAAACACTATCGGCCGTTGTTGTTACTCAACCTGAATATTCCATAAAATCGTTACTAAGACAAAGAATTAGATGGGCGAGTAAGAATAATGCTTACAAAGAAATGAATATCAATTTTTCTCTTTCCGTCCTATTCATTGTATCCCTGACAATTGTCATTTTAGGAGTTCTCAGCATCATACAAGCGAGCATTTTTTTTCCTATGTTTTGTTTACTTTATATATTTAAAATCTTTAGCGACTATCTTTTACAGAGAGAAGCCATAAGATTTTTCAACAAAAGAAAATTAAAAAATTACTTCTTCCTATCACAGAGCATACATACGCTGTATATTGCCTGGGTAGGTATTATGGCCGGTTTATTTCCAGTTTATCGGTGGAAAGGAAGAAAAGTCCGTTAAAATCCTTACTCAAATTCGCTAATAAAGTGGAAAGTAATTTCCGGATTATTCTCTTGTAGTAACTTCAATGCCCAGGGTGATTCTGCGAGATATACCCATTTTCCCGATTTATCTTTAGCGAGGTCTCTTTTTCGTCTTTGCAGAAATGCCTGGAGATCTGAATCTTTTTCGGCACTTATCCAACAAGCTTTATATAGGTTTACTGGTTCAAATTGTACAGAAGCTCCATATTCATGTAACAATCTGTATTGAATAACATCAAATTGAAGGGCACCTACCGTACCTATTAGCTTTCGGCCATCAAATTCTTTGGTAAATAATTGAGCGACACCTTCATCCATCAACTGATCCAATCCTTTTGCTAATTGTTTGGTTTTCAATGGATCCACATTATTCACGTATCTGAACATTTCAGGAGAGAACCTTGGAATTCCTTTAAAATGCAGTACTTCGCCTTCTGTTAAGGTATCACCTATTTTAAAATTTCCAGAATCGTAAAGGCCAATAACATCACCGGGAAAAGCTTCTTCCACTATGGTCTTTTTAGCTGCCATAAAGGACGTTGGATTAGAAAATTTCAGTTTTCTATTCTGTCTTACATGCAAATAATTAGTATTTCGGTGAAAAACGCCTGAACATATTCTAAGGAAAGCGATTCTATCGCGATGATTGGGATCCATATTTGCGTGTATTTTAAATACAAATCCAGAAAAGCCCGCTTCATTAGGTTCAATAATTCTTTCCTCCGCTTGTCTTGGTAGCGGTTGAGGAGCGATTTGAATAAAACAATCCAACAATTCTCTTACCCCAAAATTATTAATAGCACTACCAAAAAATACCGGGGAAATCATCCCCAGAAGATAATCTTCCCTTTCGAAGGCAGGATAAACTTCAGAAATTAACTTCACCTCCTCCTTCAGTGTTTTAGCATCTTGAATACCCACTATTTTCTCCAGGAGAGGATCATTCACAGAGGCAATTTCTATAGTATCTTCCTCATCTTGCTTTCCATGAGGCTTAAATAACTTTAGATTTTTCTCAAAAATACTAAAAACACCTTTAAAATGCTGTCCCATCCCGATGGGCCAGCTCAGGGGAGTCACCTGAATATCGAGTTTACTTTCTATTTCATCCAGAAGATCAAATGCGTCCTTCCCTTCCCTATCTAATTTATTTACGAAAACTATGATAGGCGTATTTCTCATACGGCAGACCTTCACTAATTTTTCTGTTTGACTTTCTACGCCCTTTGCCGCATCGATAACTACAATCACACTATCTACGGCAGTGAGGGTTCGGTAGGTATCTTCGGCAAAATCCTCATGACCAGGTGTATCTAAAATATTTACTTTAAGATCCTTATAATCAAAAGCCATCACCGAGGTAGCCACAGAAATACCTCTCTGCTTCTCAATTTCCATGAAATCGGAAGTGGCTGATTTTTTAATCTTATTAGACTTGACCGCACCGGCCACTTGTATTGCACCTCCGAAAAGGAGCAGCTTTTCAGTAAGGGTCGTTTTTCCCGCATCGGGGTGACTTACAATCCCAAATGTTTTCCGCTTATTAATCTCCAGTTCATTCATGAAAATAAATTTTCTTAGGTAAAATTGACTGCGAAATTAAAGATTTAAATTATCCTTTTAGTAAAAATTTTAGTCGTATTTTGCAGTTTTAAATTCCATAAATCCTAAATTAAAATGCCGGTAAACATTCATAGTGGATTATACCTAAGGAATCCGAAAGAAACCACTTTAGGACAAAGTATATTAAAATATTCCATTATTCTAATTGACGAACTAGGTTTTGAACATTTTACGTTTAAAAAATTAGCTGCTAAAATCAATTCAACCGAAGCGTCTATATATAGATATTTTGAAAACAAACATTTGCTACTGGTTTATTTATCTAATTGGTATTGGGAATATATGTATGTTAACATTCTAAATAAATTAGAAAATATTAATTCACCTGAAGAGAAACTAAAAATTGCCATAGGCGGTATACTGGATAGTATGACGAAAAACGATGGAATTACCTACATTGATGAAGATATTCTTCATAGTATTATGGTAAGTCAAGCGGATAAGGTATATAGAATTAAGGAAGTTACTGAAGAAAATAAAAATGGATTTTTCCTGGCTTATAAAAAAGTGGTCCGTTTTATTTCTGATATCATGCTTGAGGTTGATCCCGATTTCCCTTACGCAAGAATTCTTGCCAGTACATTGACAGAAATGCCAAATCAACAACTTTATTACGCAAAGAACCTACCTTCATTAACAAGTCTTGCGAATCAAAAAGATAACCAGGCAGAACTACAAAAGGTCATGGAAAATATGGCCCTTTCCTGGATAAAAGCCTACAAATAAATCTATGGCTTAACAGGCATTACTCCAGCTGCTTCTCCTACACAACGGATGGTTTGCAGAAACTTTTTTTGCTGTTCCGTAAACAAAGAAACGGTTCTTTTTATGCCACTTTTGTATTGTAACCTGATTTTATCTATTTTGAAATGAGCCAAAGCGTAGTACAAATCGATGGGGAGGACACAAACTGCCTCATATCTTCTCATATTTGTTTTTTTATCCAGCGTTCCCCTATCCTCAACTGTATTTAACTTTAAAATACTACCGTTCTCCAGCAGAAGCATTACATTTTCTCCCGCTTCGAGCACCTGGTATTCCCATTCCATTAAAGCCAGAGTAAGAAAAAACGACTCAATTGAATCATTTTCGGCATAAGTAACTAATAATTTAGCTTCTTCCACCATTTTATTTCCCTCTTCCACTTCGAAATTAGAAGTGACCAATCCGCCAATGTTTAAAGGTTTATCGTAAATTACCCTCGTACTATCAAATGCATCGGTTTCTATTTTAACCGACGTACATTGTCCGGACAATTTAAAACAAGGCAATAAAAACAACGTAAAAAGTAAAAATCTATTCAGCACCTTATTGAGAATTTTTGCAAATATACAACGTCTTATTTAATTAACGTTACGTTTCCACGTTTGGCAAAATTTCCACCATCAAGGCAACGAACGGTAAGATAGTATCCAAAAACATCAGGCCCCAAATCTTTGCCCTTGTATGTGCCATCCCAACCTTCTAACTGATTATTAGTAGTAAACAGTTCCTGTCCATATCTATTATATACCACAAAACGAAGAGAAGTTATCCAACGTCCTCTTACGAGCAACTCATCGTTATTACCGTCATTATTCGGTGTAAATGCATTGGGAACAAAGATATTTGGCTCTTCGCATTGAACATCATCGACGTTAATTCTTATGGTTCCTGTAACAGAACACCCCTGTTTACTGGCAATTACCTTGTAAATAGTTGTATCATTAGGCATGGCAATAACTACACTATCTGTTAAGCTATTCAAGGTATTAAAAGGAGACCATATATACTGACAAACTTCACATCCACTAACCTTTATGATAGCCTTATCTCCCTTGTTTTTAATTAATGTTTCAACATCTGCAGTAAGTTTAACCGTAGGATTAATCAAGGTTAACTTTGTGCTTAGCGTAGATTCACACCCATACTTATTCATTAACAAAACCGAAACCGTAGTATCTTTTGTGATTTGAGCCAAAGCGATGGGACCTTCTAAAGGGTCAGATTTTATTACCCCGTTTGGTGCCCATAAATAATTTAAAAACTGAGAAGTATCGTTATCTGTCACCTGAATTTTTATAGTATCTGAGGGTAAGCAAACAGCATAATTATCTGGCATAGAAGCGGCTATAGGAAATACAAATAATTTTATAGTATCCAAATACACACATTTATCTGTATTTTCTCCTCTTACGTACAACGTATTTATACCCCGTTCAAGGGTATAGTTTATTTGATCTCCTATTGATAAAATGGTATTAAAAGTTGGAGATTTCGACCAGGTTGGCTGTACCGGAATATTAGTATTTACTTTAATTTCAATACTTCCCAAAGTACATAATGTACTATCTCTGCCCGCTGAAAAGGTTACGGGAATGCCATTATTAGAAAAAGAAATCTGCGTATTAAGTTCTTTTCTACATCCATATTGATTTTGAAGGGAAACGCTAACTCTACCAGAGTCTCGCATAAAAAATTTACCTTCAGCGCTAGTGAGCGGATTTAGGAATGTACCTCCTTTAGGGAACCAGTTGTAACTTAATGTTTGCAGGGAATCCAGGTTCTTTACATTAACTATCGCTGTATCTGGTTGTTTACAAAGAACGAGAAAAGACGGCATGGTCGCCATAATGGAAGAAAACCTAATATGGATAGAATCTGTCAAAACACAACCTAAGGTATCCGTTGCTTTTACAAAAAATGAATTTAATCCTTGATTTAAAACAGTAGAAACTAATTTTCCAGTTCCAATGCTTGTATTAAAATTTGCGTCCTTTGCCCAACTGTAGGAAATACCATTTGTTAATCCATTGACCAACAAAGAATACTTATCTATATCACATATAGTCGTATCATTTCCCAAGCTAATCTGGTTAAGTAACCCTTTTTTTACGGCAACTTCCTTAACTATTTTACAATTATTGAACGGATTGGTTACAGTAACTTTATAATTTCTACTTACGGAAGATGAAAATATTGGATTCCCAATAGAGTTACTACTTAAACCGAAACCTGGGGCCCATAGATAAGTATATGACGGATTAAATCCTGGATTTAAAACGATGGGAGACGATGTACAGGCAGTCATTAATGTGTCTAAAGCAGGATCGAATGTCTGCGCATTTAGGTTAAAATCCTTATTGATTGAACATCCCACGGTATTGGTAATATTTAGTTGTAGGTTCGATGATTTGTCCGTCAAAATAACTATGGTTGGGGAGCCTTGCCCTTCTTTAATTACATTTAACGGTGTCCATAGAAATCTATTCTCATAGGGAGAAGAAACGGTTTTTACTTCTAATTTAAACTCATTATTCGTACATATTTTAATAGAATCAGGAGGAAAAGGAGGTAACAAACTAATCCTTCCAGGTATTAATTTTACTGAATCTAGTTTTTCACAGCCCAAAATATTTACCATAGCTACATACGCAAAATGCGCTGATAATGGATAACCAAAGGTTGGAGAAGCAGATGTATCATTTAAAATTCCCTTCTCACTAGAGGTCCATTTTAAACGTAAAAGATCTGAACCGTTCAAAGAGATTGGGGTTATTTTTTTAGCTAACGAATCACAAAAGACTAAAGAATCAGGATAATTAAGGTTAAATGGGACATGGATTAAAGTACCTAGAGAAAGAATCAAAGTGTCTTTACAACCCAAACTATTTATGGCGACCAATTTGGACGGTCTGTTTTCAGACCAGGACAAAGAAATGGGGTTACCCGAAGCAATGACCTTATTCTCATTATTCAACCATAAAATTTCATTTACAGGCAAGGTTGAATTTACTTTTAGAAACAGTGAATCGAGGCATTGATCGACATCATTTATGGATAAATTAAAATCACTTCCTGAAGATGGACTGGTAGTAAACACTCTGGATATGCTATCGATGCAATTTGAGGCAGTCACCTTTAAAGTAATATTACCTGTAGAACCTAAAGGAATATCAAAAACGGGCGATTTTAGCGTGCTTGTCAACACGCTATTTCCAAAAGATACTGTCCATAAATATTGTGGGGTGGCTATATCATTAGTAACAGAAATATCATTTAAAGAAAATCGTGAAAAATTTTCGCAAAGAAAATCCAGTTTATTGAGGGTAAAATCAACCTCTGTACCAATTACCTGAAAACGACGAGTCTGTGTACTTTCACAAAATTGACCCTTATCGGTTATTAAGGTAAGTACATAAAATCCAATTTCATTAAACTTCAATTTTATGGCAAAATCCCTGCTAATCAGTTCTCTATCTTCTCCTTCCCCTAAATACCACTCAAAAGTACTCGCTTCAGGATTTTCCCGAAAAACGGTAAGCTCCGAATTTCTACAAATTTTGTCAGGTAAACTAAATGCAGCATTGGAACCTGTGCAATTCACCACATTATACTGAAAATCTCTTCTTGTTTCTGAAAGTAGCGCTTTAGTTACTTTATCATACTCTTCGATACAAACACCAACGACAAACTGACCCAATGTTTGAGGCACCCCTGACATTACTCCTGTTTTTGAGTCAATAACAAGAGGGAAACTTCCGCCTAACATATTTGACAAACTATAGGTAGGATTAACCCAGACCACCGTGTCATAAGGAGGGCCATCAGGAGGAACTGGCTGTGGAATAGCAAAAGTAGCGCCTTGAAATGGGGTACAGAATTTGTAAACTAAAGAATCGAAATTTTCATCCGTAGCTTTTGAATTCACAAGTAAGGGTCTGTTATTACATACATAAACAGGTGGCCAGGAATTGATAACAGGACTTGAATTACAATCTATCATGGCTGCTTCCGTGAGCAGAATGTCAAAAGTGGCGCCTGTTTCCAGCGGATTAATGATATTGACAATCGTTTGATTTCTACAACAGCGCTGATAGACAAATCGGTATCCACCTAACCTCGGAAAGAGATTTATGGTATCCTTATAGGTGGTGGTATGTACACAAACCGGCCTGGAAATGGTGAGACAAGGATCGGAACCTTCACTCAGCGTATCATTACCAATAGGACTTAAAGTGAAAGTAGAAATCAGAATGCCCTCTCTGTTGTAAACACCTATGGTAGCCGGATCATCAAAATAAGCGCCATCAGCAGCATTAAAACAATCTCTGAAGACACGTAATGTAATTTCAAAATTATTATTTCCAAGACACCTGTATCCTATTTCACCTCCAACAATATGGGTAGCAAATAGTGATTTTGAGAAAAGAAAAAAGAAAAAACACAAAATAACAAGACGATAGGTTGACTTATCATTTGCATAAGAGTAAAACCAACTTTTGTTTATGCTCCCCATTTTGTAGTTTTCATTTTCTCAATTAAGATCAAAAAGACCTTAAAAGCTTATCATCAATATAATTACAAATATACGAATTTTATCTAATATAAAACAGGATGAAAATGTAATGTGTCCGAAAAATGAAAAATGGCAACCGAGGCTGCCATTTTCCAATGATTATCAATAAATGACCATTCAAATCATTTAATCAGCGTAGTATTTCCCCTTTTCGAGAAAATTTTATTATCCAGACAAGTCACCTGAAGGAAGTAATTATAAACATCGGGTGCCACCTCATTTCCTTTGAAAACGCCGTTCCATCCATTATTTAAATCTGTGGTTGTAAACATCTCTTGTCCCCATCTATTATAGACAACAAATTGAAGTTTTGAAATCCATCTACCCCTTACTTTAAGGACATCATTATTACCATCATTATTAGGAGTAAATGCATTGGGAACAAAAATATTTGGTTCGCCGCAATTCACATTATCTACATTGATACGAATTGTTTTCTCCTCTTTACAACCCTTTTTTGAAACAACCACCTTATAAATCGTAGTATCTTGTGGTGTAGCTCTTACGGAAGCTATATTTGTTGCATTTAAACCTGAAGAAGGCATCCAGTCATATTCACAATCGGTACAACCTGTCACTGAAATATTAGCTATTTCATTATTACCTTTTATAAGCGTTTCCTTATCCGCAGCAATATTTACTTTCAAATCTATCAATTCCAACTGAGTATCCAAAGTTTTCTTACAGCCATATTTATTTTCAAAATTAACATTCACCAGTGAGGTTGCGTTTATTTTGTAGATAGCAGAAGGCCCTTCATTTGGTTTTGTAGTCAAAGAATTTACAGGGAACCAGCTATAATTTTTCAAGCCCTGATTTGGATCATTATCCTTAATAGTCACCGTGGTCAAATCGACTGGTTTACAAACCACAAAGTTATCTGGCATAGAAGCTTCAACCGGACCTGCACTAATTACCACAGTATCTCTCCAGAAACAGCCTTTAGCGTCTGTAGCCTTAAGATAAAAAGTATTTTCAGTTCTACTCAAAGTATCTCTTTTTAAGGTAGCCTGATTGCCCAGATTATTAGAAAAATCTGATACTCCAGACCACTGGAAAGAAAGAGGAAGAGAAGACGTAGCCGTCAAAGTATAAGGGCCATAATTACAAAGCGTCGTATCTATACCTGCAGAAATAACCGCCTCAGGACTTACTTGAGCATTTACTTTCCAAACCAGATTACAATTAGTTTTGGGATCAGTAACCTTTACTGTATATAATTGATTGTTCGTTAAAGTAAACGTAGGATTAGCTACATTGGCATTATCCAAGCCCGTTGAAGGAGACCATAAATAGGTCACTAAAGGGCTTTCAGGAAGATTAACCTTTTTGGGAATACCAGGACAAAAATCCAGTGTGGTATCCAATTCCACCACGGGAAGCATAGGACTCACCTCTACGCGCACAGAAATTGTGGTATCACAACCGGAGGCAGGATTCTGAATTTTCACCGAGTATGACGTTGATTCTTTTAACATTACCGTAGGATTACCTTTATTGGTTTCACTTAGGCCTGTTGCAGGACTCCAGGAATAAATCAATGTATTATTAAACTTTGGATTAATCTGCTTTCCAACATTATAACAAACGGTTGACAGGCTGTCAATGCCGGTTTCCGCACCAAAAGGTTTGACTAGGGCATTAAATGAAATGGTAGTATCACATTTAGTTTCCGGATTAGTAATTTTTACGGAATAGATTTGGCTGCTATTCAGCGTAATGACAGGATTACCAATGCCTGGATTACTTAATCCACTTTGTGGCAACCAACTATAGGAAAGATTATTATTAAAATTTGCGTTGGTACCCGTTGGCACATCTCTGCATAATTGAACACCCGAATTTATATTTGATTGAATGGAAGCGTGTATTGCCACTGGAAAAATCAATGTAGATTTACAGCCAAGGGCATTGGAAAGATTGAGGGTAATAAGGGTTGGTGCATCCATTTTAAAGGTAGCTAAAGAAGAACCCTGTCCTGAAACCAGATTTCCATTGGTTTGCCAATCGTAGGTTAGCACCCTATTCACGTCTTTATTTTGAATATTTACTTCAAAATTAGACCCTCTACAAACCACTGAGTTTTGACCTGCTAAGGGTAAAGAAATGACATCTATTGCCACAGCATCAATAACGGTAGAAAAGGTACTTTGGCAAGCAGTTCCTTTTTCGTAGTATAAGGTGATTCTATTTTTACCCGCCGATGGGAAAGTCAAATTAACTGAATCACCCTTCGCGATTAACTTTTCCGCGCCAGGTTCTCCAAGATACCATTCTACTGATTTAGCCCCTGGAGTACTTTGTTTTAAAGTAAAAGTTGAACCCACGCACACCGCTTCCGGAGCTTCAAAAGTAGCTTGAGGCACGGTACAATTCACCACATTATATTGAAAATCGCGACGAACGACAGATAACAAATTTTTAGTAGTTCTATCATACTCCTCAAGACAAACAGCCACCACAAATTGGCCTAATACTGGGGGAACTCCCTTCATAATACCTGTGTTAACATCAATGGTTAAAGGATTATTCCCGCCCAGAACATTCGCCAAAGAATAAGTTGGGCCTAACCAGATAATGGGTTGAAATGGTGGCGCAGTGGGAGGTATAGGTTGAGGTCTTTGAAGTGTTCCACCCACTAATGGGGTACAAAGTTTATACGCAATAGAATCGTTATCTACATCGGTAGCTTCAGAATTTACATTAAGTTCCTGATTGGCACAAACATAAACAGGTGGCCAACGATTTACCACAGGACTGGAATTACATTTTTGCATAGCTGCCTCGGTAAGCAAGATATCATACGTTGCCCCTGCCTCGGTAGGATTAACAATATTAGAAATGGTGGTATTTCGGCAGCAACGTTGATACACAAAATGATAACCCCCTACGCGAGGATTTAATGTAATTATGGATCTGTAAACGGTAGTGTGAACACAAACACTATTTATAAAAGAGGTGTAACAAGAATCAAGACCCTGTCTTAACGTATCATTTCCCATAGGTCTGAGTGAGATATTACTTAGCCTTAAACCATTTGAAGCGTAAACCCCTATAATGCCCGGATCATCAAACAAAGCCGTTGGATCGGCATTAAAACAATCTCTAAAAACCCTCAATGTTATTTCATACTGATTGCCACCAAGACATCTGTAGCCAATTTCACCACCCACAATATGGGTGGCATTGACAGTTAAAGGAAGCATAAATAAAATGGCAGGTATAAGAAACGTTAATTTTAAACGCAAGTACGTTATAAAATCATGTTTTTTATTTATATTATGTTGATTCATAGCTCTATTTAATTAAGAATTTTTACTAAAATTTCAACTCTTCGCTCAACAGAAGCTACCAGGCTGAAAACAGAATTCCTCTTATCCATCGGATTATCCGACACCTGCTTTTTCGATTTATTCTCACCGTAAGCAGAAGTAATAAACTTCAATTGTCCATTTTTAACAGACTCAGCCAATTTGCCTTGATTACTTTGCAGCAGATAATTTTGTATGGTTTTAATACGTCGATCGCTCAATAATTTATTAGAGGAGGCACTACCCAATGGACTGGCAAATCCACTTAAGTTGATTTCCAGTTTCTTGCCCTCCCCTAACTTAGCGGCGATAGCTTTTGACAAATATTCAAGACTTACCGTACCCATTTTCACTTCCCTGTTAAAGAACAAATCATATTGTTCATTTAATACAAATTTCTCTGCTTCAGGAAGTACCTTAGTGAAATTAGAAATGAAAGATTCCTTCTGATTATAATAGGTATTTGAAAGTTCGACATAATTCTCTGTCCCCTTTATCTTCATTTCCTTCGCCTTTGGTATGTCATTGTCAAAATATAAGGCAATGGGCGTAGATAAAGGTGGCTTAAGATAGACTTCAATAGTTATTTTTTTACCTAAACCTTTTACATCGCTTAAAGTAAAACTTATGTCCTTTTCGACAGATTCATAATTATCTTTACTTGCTACCAACTTATATTTATGATTCTGAATAACTGGGAAAGTAAAGGAATTACCCTTCTCATTCGTTTGAATATTGTCCACAGAATTCTTTGTGTCTATCCATTTTAACAGATTAACTGTTGTGCCGTTAAGTGCCTCCTTTGTTCGGTCATCAAAGGTTAAAACCTGAAGTTCTATTACAGTAGGATTTAAATAAACCTCAATAACAACAGTATCTCCTGTAAATGGATATCCTGCAATATTTAGATCTCCCTGATAAGGGTCAAAACCATCACTTTGGACTCCTACGGCATAATTTTCAGAAGAATTCCAAGAAAAATAGGGCCAGTTGCCATAAGAAACATCCACTTTTTCTGCTGTTCCGGAAGGAAGACTTTGAACGGAAAGATTAGCCTCTCTGATTAAAGAAGAATCATTTGCATTACGAGCTAAAATTCTCACTTTTCTCATTGGCATATCCCAGGTTACCAGGTTATAACAGCAAGCGTCAGGAACTTCCGTGGTACACGAACTTCCCTTTTCACCCCGAACGGTTAACCAGCCATTGGTTCCCTTTTCACTGAGGGAGAAAAATAAATCATCAGACGAGGCATTCATTTGAACTCCCATATTCATTGGGTTAGTCCAGCCATTTGAAGTTGGGGAAGAGGCGTAAACATCATAACCTCCAAAAGTAAATCTGCCCTGAGTGCTAAAATAAAGCCGTTGGGTTGGCGTATGAAAAAATGGCGTAACATCTTCTTCTGACGTATTCAGAGTTACCAAATTTTCTGGTGCATCCACCTCACCATTTTCTAACACTGCGGCGCGATATAAATCATCTTTACCTTTACCGCCGGGTCTGTTGGAAGAAAAATATAACCATAATTTTCCGTTATTATCTTTTCCCACTGCAGGATGCTGCGTTGAAAATCCACTGGCATTTGCGGAAATTTTTAAAGGTTCCCCTACGCCACCATTCTCATTAAATTTTCTAAAGAAAATATCACACCTAACCTCCATTAAATTTACTTTGTCACACAAACAATAGTATAAACCAGTATTTTCAGGTAGGAAAGTAACACCAGAAATTAATTTATTAGGTACAGCCAATTGAGGCAACCAATTGGTATCTCCCTGACTATTCATTAACCTAAAATTTGACACAAAAGCAATGCTGTCTTTCTTTGAGGTTACTCTGTCATTTTCAGAAAATTTGGCATAAACAAGATCATTTTTATAAGCAACGGCCCCAAATTCCGCTTCCAAACAATCATTAGAGGTAGATATTTTTTTGGTTTGTCCGGGAACATTTGTGTAATTAGCGTATTCCTTTATGATTCGGCTGCAACTGGCTTCCATCATTAACGCTTTATTTTTTAAAAGATCTCCATCTTTAGCTTTTCTGAAATAGGATTGAAGGTTCTTTTGTGCGCCATTATAATCTGCTAACCTCATATTAATCCATGCTGAATAAAAATAATTTTCAGCGGTAACAACCGAATCTGGAAAACGAAGAACTTTATCGTAAATGGATCTCGCTGTTTGCAATCCCTGCATATTACGCGCAGATTCTGCCATTTTCACCCATATATCCACCCTGGTAGAATCATAATTTGTTGCTGCCTGATAAAAATTAAAAGCGGTTCGATAGTCCTTTTCTACATAGAAGGACTGATCAGCTGCTTTCAACCAGTTTTCTAATTTTTGTCCATAGGAATTAAATTGAAAAGTGCCTATCAATAAAAAGCTGAATAGCAGCTTATAAAGGGTATAAGTATTAAAATTTCGCATTATTGGTAATTTTTTACATCTGTATGATACAGATTAGGAAAATAAATTTTTTACATCAAATCAATGGACAAACCCTCACCGTTTTATAACGAGGTATTTTCTTGATTATATAATGCACAAAAATTTCAGGATCTGCCTGACCCGTTGGCAAAACGCCTGTCTTTGTTAAATTAATATCATAACTAAATCCAGCTCTGACATTACGATAAAGCATTTCAATAGACGGTGCAATCCTATTACCTATTTCCCGTTGTTGATAGTTAACATTTAAGTCAATGGCAAAAGTATTTCCTGGATTCTTATCTAAATAAACGCGAAATCCTGCGCTGGCCATCCACTCATTATAAGCTGCCTGTGTTACATAAATGAGATTTGTCGTAAGATCAATATTATTTGAAACTTGTAAAACACCCATTACATAAGGATTTAATCGCATAGGAATTTTTGACACAGCGTCAGGAAAGAAACTGGTATTTGGTGAAAATAAATGATGAACACCTACGCCAATGTCTAACTTACTCCTTTTATTCAAAAGATCAACTAATTGTCCCTTTTGATCTGCCTGGATTCTAATATTTGCTCCCATACCGGCATCAAAAAATATTTTCGATAAATCCCATAGTCCTTCTCCATTTGGAGCGGAAGCATTCACACCATTGATTGATGGGTCATATTGACGATCAAATAACAATGCACCGGGGTCAAAACCTCTTTGATTTCCACTAAGGTTAAATCCTATAGTACCAAAAACCTTCTGGCTGAATTTTTTTGTGTATCCTCCACCTACAAATATTCCTGTTTGTTGTAAACGTGAATCTCCTGCCAAATCATAGGTTAACCCACCATTTAATGACCAGAATTTATCATCTTCCAAGTAGGAAGGTAATTTAGTATCAAAGGAAAGCGTTACCGTTTTGTAATCAACAGGAATTTCCCTCCATTGATTTCTGGCCTGAAACATCAATCTCGTATCACCGTTGAACACACCCGATAATCCAGGTGAAACTTGCAATGGGTTTCTGAAAAATTGAGTGAAATGAATATCTTGAGCAATTACCTTTGCAGATAAAAACATCAAAAACCAAAACAAGGAAAATAATTTTGAATTCTTTTTGTAAATTTTCATCATGGAGTAAGTATTAGTATGTTATAGCAAATAAAGCATCGGTAAAATACAAATTTTAAATTTAATTTAAAAACAAAACAAACAATATTGAACATATATAAATAAATCTCTATATTTATCGTTAATACAATAGTGTCATTTAATTTTTAAAGCCCAGGGAACATGAAACCAATATTTATTAAAGCACTCATTTTATGCACATTATTCTTCGTTTTGGAAGGAAATGCGAAGACTATATTTGTAAAAATGGATGGGAAAGGGAACGGGGAAAGTTGGGAAAATGCCCTATCTAACCTTCAAATTGCTATTGACATTGCAACGGAATCAGACCAAATTTGGGTAAAAACAGGTACTTATTATCCAACAAAAACTAATAATAGGCAAATTCCATTTTTAATTGATAAATCAGTACAAATTTTTGGAGGTTTTTCAGGCAGTGAAAAGGCATTGAAAGAAAGAGATTTCGAACAATTTCAAACCATAATCTCCGGAGAAATAGGCGATAAAACCACACTCCTGGACAACTCACACAATATTTTTTTAATTGATATTGAAAAGGGTGATATTGTTTTAGACGGTATTACAATACAGCGTGGAATGGCAAATATTTCATCCAATGCTTCCGATAGAAAAGCATCGGGAGCGGGAATATTTTATACCAGTGGTGGCAATAAAAGTAGTCTCTGGGTATCTAATTGTTTATTTATCGATAATCAAGCTCTTTACGGTGGGGCTATATCTGCGTTCACTCTTGAGGGAGGCGACGGGACTATTCACATAGAAAACTGTGTTTTTCAAAATAATACTGCCGAAATTGAAGGTGGGGCTATTTACCATTTTGCATCAAAAGGCAGCAAGGATCTGTTGGAAATTCAACACACCACCTTTACTCAAAATATCGCCACCTTTGGGGGAGCTATTTACCACAAAGCAGATAAAGGATCAATCTCCTCGCCACGGGTAAGTTTTTCTGATTTTGCTGCCAATATTGCCTACGTGAGAGGTTCTTGCATTTATAATCAATTAGACGATGAAGAAACCGGAAGTCCGTTCTTTATAGATTGTAGCTTTTTCGAGAACAAAGAAACGGTTGGTAATGCTATGGGTGATTCCAATAACATTCAAAAAAGCCAAAATAATGCTGACCGTATGATCATCAGACCGACGCTACGCATCAATTCAAAAAGGAAGATTCCCTAAATCGACATTCCCCCCTGTGAGTATTACCCCTACCTGTTTCCCTCTAAAGGTTTCCTTATTGGCCAATATGGCGGCCAAAGGTACGGCGCAGGAAGGTTCAATGATAATTTTCATTCTCTCCCATATTAATCGCATGGCCTGAACAATTTCCTCCTCTTCTACAGTAAAAATATCGGTAACATGCCTTTTTATAATATCGAGGGTTAAAGGTCCCAGGGTTGTTCGTAAGCCATCTGCAATGGTATCAGTCCTTTCATTTTGTTCAATATGCCCACTTCTGAGAGACCTAAGGGCATCATCCACCCTTTTAGGTTCTGCCCCTAATACCATAATCTCAGGATTAACATAATGTGCGGCCAGTGAGGTTCCACTTAACAATCCGCCGCCGCCGACAGGAGCTACCACAATATCTAACTGAGGAAAATCTTCTAATAACTCTAAAGTAGCGGTTGCCTGCCCGGCAATTACATCATAATTATCATAAGGGTGAATAAAATGAGCTCCTGTTTTTCTTACAACTTCCGCCAAGGTCTTTTCTCTCGCCATTTGAATTGGTTCACAGAAAATGATTTCTGCTCCATAAGCACGCGTTCCTTCCACTTTTATTTTAGGAGCATTATTAGGCATAACGATATAGGCGGGTATACCTAAAAATTGAGCAGCTTTAGCTACGGCTTGAGCATGATTTCCCGATGAATGCGTAGCTATTCCCAAATTTTTAACCTCCCCTTGTAATCTCAAAGAAGCACTCGCTGCACCTCTCATTTTAAAGGCACCTATTTTTTGGAAATTTTCACATTTAAAATAAATAGAACAACCAGCCATACCATTTAAAAATTGGTTTGTCAGTACAGGTGTTCTATGAATCATCGATTTTATGGCGTCTTGGGTCAGCTTTAAATCAGATAAGGTGGGAATACTTGAAAGTGATTTCATTTCTTATATTTAAAAGTTATCTCTCAGAAAGGTTAATACCTTATTCATCTCATTTTTAACCACGGCACTCCCTTCCACAAAATGATTATTCATAAAACTGAATATCAACGTTTTGCCTTTATTTGTTACCACATATCCGCTGAGGCAATGATTATTAGATAGTGATCCAGTTTTAGCAAAAACAAAAGGCTTTCCCTGACCTTTGTAAGAACCGGAGATGGTACCCGATACCCCACCCGCGGGCAGTAAGCTAAAAAGTCTTTCTTGTGGCATCATTTTATGTAACTTTTTTAAAATAAAAACCATATCCATCGGTGAAAAAAGATTGTACCTTGAAAGACCTGAGCCGTCTGCCCAAACTGGTTTTTGTGGTAAGTCAGAAAGTAAAGAATCTCTTGCATATCCAATAAATTTTTCTGGATCGAGATAACCAAACTGTTTATCTGAACATAAAATCAATAATTGTTCTCCAATAAAATTATCACTTTCTTGTAAAAAAAAACGATAAAGGGTATCTGGAATGGGGACTTTATAATTTATAAAAGAAACGTTTTCTGCATTGAGTTTTATTTGAGAAACAGGTTGCTGAATATCCTCTCTAAAAATACCTAACACTGTTTCTACATCGGTACGAAATGGAACGAGCAAATTAAAAGTGGTATCAAAAGCTACTTTATTGGCGTAAAATTTATTCTCAAATTCATCTCTGTATATTTTAGGTTTTTTACCCTTATCTGAATCATCGAAAGTTAAATGATCCAACCAAAAACCGGGTGTGGTCAACCACTTACCCAGGCTATCTTTTTTAAATTGCACATAATTTCCATGTATAGGAATGGGGCTTCTTTCAACCTGGTAATAATAGGGATAATCTGCCCACGACCATCCTGAACCAAACCGATTCCCCTTCCAGTTATCAAAAGAGAGCTTTACCGGCAGATTTGATTCTTTCCATGGCTCCGGTTGTTCCACAGACAAAAAAGCCGGGTGCCGCCACATTGGATTTCCCGTCCCCTGAATCACGAGTTGTCCCTCTTTTTCAGCTACTCGCCAAACATTCAAACTATCTCCTAATACCTTTAACGCAGCGTAAAAGGTAACTAATTTAACATTAGAAGCGGGTGTAAAATGTTTGTCTGCCTCTCTTTTTAATAAAATTTCCCCTGATTCTGCATCTTCAATCATTAATCCACTAAAATGCTGATTAAATATTACAGAATTATGAACCAGATTATCTAATTCTTTTACCTGCTTTTTATGTGCCTTTTGACCGGAAACGGAAGCAATACATAAAAAAGAAATAACTATAATCCCTGAAAAAGAAACATAAATTTTTGTCATTATGATTTATTTTTTCTAAAAAATTTGATTTGAAAGGGTTACAAATCTTTACTAATTCGTACTTTTCAGCTAAGTTAAAAAAAATACCCTTGAAAATGTCATTCCTCAAATACACCATCATCATTTTTCTGTCATTGATCGTTTCAAACGCAGTGTTTAGTCAGATAAACAACAACGATTCTTATCAGGTTGCCTTACAACAAATAAGATTGACCTCCAATGAAAAATCAATTATTCCATTTAAAAAACTGGAGCAATTATCTATTTCACACCTGGTATTGGGCACGCCTCAAGTTAAAACCAACGTTTTTAGTGAGCAATTAGATAAATATACCTCAGTTAGTCATTACCAGCTACCTTTTCAAGATGATTCTAAAAATCTTGAAATTTGGTTAAAATCCAGAAAATCTGCCGGTAATAATGCCTTTATACTCGAAATCTGGACCGATGAATATTTTAAATCAGATAAATTAAATCAAATAAAAACATTATTTGAAGGCATTCCTGTTGTTCTTGTAAACTTCGAGACAAAATATTTTGACCGTAAGGATGATATTGGAAATGCTGTAAAATTTGACATTCAAACCCTTTCCGGTTACTGGCACCAATCTTTAGCGGCACAACTTATATTTGGAGGGGTAAGTATAGAAGATGGTAAAGAAGCGAAGGGCGTCCGACTTGGATATTCACCCATAGCCAGTGTTGGCATGAATTCGAATATCCTACATGACAGCATTAAATCTATTATAGAACAAGGTATTGCAGCTAAAGCTTTTCCTGGTGCTCAGGTGCTCGTGGCAAAAAAGGGTAAAATTGTTTATCATGAGGCATTCGGCAAACATACTTATGAAGGGGAACAAAAGCTATCTACCCATGATATTTACGATATGGCCTCTGTTACTAAAGTTAGTAGTGGCCTTGCTGCGTTAATGAAATGGTATGGCGAAGACAAATTAAATTTAGATGCCCCATTAAGCACTTATTTGCCGGAAGCAAAAGGAACCAACAAAGCGGATTTAAAGATGAGGGATATACTTACTCATCAAGCCAGATTAAGGGCCTGGATTCCGTTTTGGAAAGGTACTTTGGTGGGAAATAGCAGGAACCCATGGCAAAAAAACTGGAACAATAATCGAAATAATGATTACAGATTTAAGGCAAAAACTTTCAGATTGCAAGCATCAAAAAATTATTCAATCGAAGTTCCTGGTGGCTTATGGTTGCATAAAAATTATCCTGATAAAATGGCCTCGTATATTTTCAAATCTCCCCTTAATGCTAAACCTGGCTATGTTTATTCCGATTTCTTTTTTATACTCATGCCGAGATTAGTGAAGGCCCAGACGGGCCAAGAATTTGAAAGCTATATTAAAACACAGTTTTACAAACCATTGGGCGCTAATACCTTAACTTGGAACCCATTGCGATTTTTTGATACCACTCGAATTGTCCCCACTGAAAGAGACACTTTTTTTAGAATGACCCTCTTACAGGGAAATGTACACGACGAAGGTGCCGGTATGTTAAACGGAATTTCCGGTCATGCCGGTTTATTTGGTTCAGCCAACGACCTAGCCAAATTAATGCAGTTATATCTTAATAAAGGCATTTATGGTGGAGAAAGACTTATCGGGGAAAAAGCTTTTGATGAGTTTACCCGCTGTCAATTCTGCCCTGATAATTATCGGGGGGTAGGTTTTGACAAACCATTAGTCCAATATATACCCGGTAAAAGTTCCATTGCCAAAGATGCTTCTCCAGAAAGCTACGGTCATAGCGGTTATACAGGTACTTTTGTTTGGATAGACCCAAAGGAAGAACTTATTTACATTTTCTTATCCAACCGAGTGTATCCTACCAGAGAAAGCAGGGCCATTTACGATTTGAATATCAGACCACGTATCCAACAATCTATTTATGACGCATTGAGAAACTAAAATCAATTTTTGATTGGTTCAAAAAGATTTATTCTTACACCCGATTGAAAAGAAACCGTCGAAATACGGTCATTGTAGGGACCTATACCTTTACTTATGTGTCCCACAAAAGATTGATAACTCGATTGTGCGAAAATACTTGTCCTTGGAGAAATCATCTTTTCAGCCCCAACCCCCATGTCCATAGATAAATAAACATTATCAGTAAGCGTTCCTCCCTGCATTAATCCTTCTTCCAGATTTTGATAAATACTATTACTTTTACCCGTTAAAGCAACTGAGGAAGGAAAAAATCCTGGGTGTACAATAAAGTAATTGGCGGAGAGAGTGACTTGAGCCGTAGCACCCAATGTGGCATAAATACGCCAATTTTCTTTATGAACAATATTGAAGCGGGTAAATACCGGAATTTGTAAAAGATTTAGCTGAATTTTCTTTAACTGCTCAGTAGTATATCCATCCCTTAAACTACCTTGGATAAAGGTAACCGCCGGTGCATTATACTCCTTATGGGCATAAATGAACCCAAAACCAGTTTCTAAACGTTTTGCTCCCTCACTTAGCAAGAAACCAAGATGAAACCCTGATGAATTTCTAATGGTTTCAGGCACTTTAAATCTTGGGTAAGAAGGTGTAAAAACATTATCACCGTCTAATCCTGTCAATAATGTTAAATGCCATTTTCCGAAGTCAAGTATATTATTTACATAAATTTTTCTTGTACTAATGGGAATATGTCTTGATGCTAAGGTAGGAATTTGACTTATTTCCGAGAAAGATTTAGAATAAACGGGTGCGGCTGCCGTTTTAAGAACTGGCGCAGGAGAGCTCGGAATAGGTTCAATATCTAATAGAACTTTTTTGGGTAGTAGTTTATCCCCCCCCACATCAGATTGATTATCTGATAACTTAGATAATATTCCAGCTGTCTGGGCACTACGACTTTTGATTTGATTGCTCCTTTCTACTATCTTAATTTCATTAAATGCAGGAGAATTTTTATCAACCGATACTTTGGTTCTATTTTCAAAATTTACCGACTGAGAGGTAGGTACCCGACGAATGACTCCTACATGTAAACAAGTAAAGAATAACAAAACAGCCATAGTAACTTCCATGGCTTTAAACCAAATAATCTTATTTTCATTACTTTTGATATGGGAATAATAGGAATGAAAATGAGCCCAGGCGTGACCTTCATTTGTAGAAAAAATAAATTGATTTAATTTTTCATGAATGGTTTGGTCAAATTTTTTTTCCTCAGCAGTCTGATCATCCAATAACGCGTCATTCCATTTTTCAGAGAAACTTTTCCATGCATCTTTTGGAACCTTCGTTTCCAGAGATTCAAGTTTATCCTTCAAAAGTTGATCCATTTTATCCTCTTCCATCATTACCCCTGCTTCAATAAAATGTTTTGTAATTTGAGTCTTGCCTTCACCAAATTTGATCTTGACGTACTTTCATTAACATCAAGTAATTGGCTAATTTCTTTGTGCGAATAACCTTCAATAACATATAAATTAAAAACAGCGCGATAGGAGGGAGAAAGTTGCTGTACAGCATCTAAAATTTCCAATTCTGAAAAACGGCTCACTGCATCCGCATCAAAGCTGGCTACGTGACTGGCCTCGTCCATATCAGAAGTTCTCCTGCGCATATTTGACCTATAATAATCAATTGAGGTATTAATCATTATTCGTCTAATCCAGGAAACCAAAGAAGTACCTGGCTGAAAGGAATGAATATTCCTTAATATTTTGATAAAACCCTCGTGCATAATGTCGAGAGCATCATTTTCATTATTAGCGTATCGCATACAAACGCCCATCATGCGCGCATAATACTCTTCATAAAGAGCTTGTTGCGCCCATTTTTCTCTGCGTATGCAAGCTAAAACCACATTTTGTTCAGCATCCCAACTACCAGGAATTACTAATTCCATAAAATACGATTGAAAAATTGAATCAAGGCTAGCAAGTTACTCTGTTATTTAGAAAAACACCAATTAGTTGGCGTAATTTTTTAGCAGTACTTCATTTTCCGCATCTAAACGTTTAAAAAAATGAATAATTTGTTCAATTAAATATCTCTCCTGGGCTTCAGGGCCTTCCACCGGACTTTTTGTTACCCTGTCGTAATGTGGCCATCCATCTGCATCTCTTCCTTTAAACACATAAATTCCCTGTTGACTCAATAACTCACAAATAGCAATATGCATTAAATCTTGCTTTTCTTCCTTTGTATATGTTTTTTGCCACCGACCTAATATTTGAATCCCAACCAGCAACAAAACGGCATTGAGATCGGGAAGTTCCGGCTTCTTGAAAGCATCCTTTATTTGATTTCTAATGCGTAGCCACTCAAAATTTATTTCCCATTCTTCCATATTAGTTGTTATAATTTAGATTTGGAGAAAGCCATCTTTCAATAATCTCCAAAGACATATTTTTTCTTTCTGCATAATTTTCTACCTGATCTTTAGATATTTGGCCCACGCCAAAATAAGTAGAGGCAGGATTTGAAAAATACCAACCGCTTACTGAGGCTGCGGGATACATAGCAAAACTTTCGGTCAAAATAATACCTGTTCTTTTTTCCACTTCAAGCAGTTCCCACAATTTCTCTTTTTCAGTATGATCCGGGCAGGCAGGATAACCAGGGGCTGGTCTAATACCCTGAAAATCTTCTTTTAATAAATCTATAGCAGAATAATTTTCATCTTTAGCATACGCCCAGGTATCCATTCTTACCCATTCGTGTAATTTTTCAGCCAGGGCTTCTGCCAATCTATCTGCCAATGCTTTAAGTAAAATAGATTGATAATCATCTAAATTCTCCAGAAAATAGGCATCCATTTTCTCGATATTAAAGCCTGCGGAAACGGCAAAAGAGCCAATAAAATCGGGTTTACCAACTGGAGCAATAAAGTCGGAAAGTGATCTATTAGGTTGACCGGGTGCCTTTTTAAGTTGTTGCCTCAAGCACTGCAAGCGCATTTTTTCAGTGGTTCTCTCTTCATCGTCGTAGATAATAATATCATCTTCCGTCCCTTGATTTGCAGGAAAAATGCCCCAAACGGCTCTGGCCTCGAGCCATTTTTCATCCACTATTTTTTTGAGCATAGCATTTGCTTCGACAAAAAGTTTCGTTGCCTCCTCCCCTACGACAGCATCTGTGAGAATATCGGGATATTTACCTGCCAGTTCCCAAGAACTAAAAAAGGGTGTCCAATCGATATAAGGAACTAATTCTTCCAGTGGAAAAGGAATTTTTTCCTGAATTCCAATCTTGTCAGGCACCGGAGGCGTGTAAGTGGACCAATCCATGGTCCATTTATTTTTCCTGGCTTCTGCAATAGGCAGAAATTGTTTTACCTGTTCTCTTCCTACTCTTTGCTCCCTAATTCTATTATTTTCAGCTCTGACATCTAAAATAAAATTACTGCTAACATCTCCTTGTTCGCTAAGTAAATTACTCACTACGCCTACTGCACGAGACGCGTCTAATACATGGACTACAGGGCCTTTATATTTTGGTTCTATTTTTACGGCAGTATGGGTTCGACTGGTTGTAGCACCGCCAATCAACAAGGGAATAGTAAATCCCAGACGTTGCATTTCACTGGCAAGGTGAACCATTTCATCTAAAGAAGGGGTAATCAGACCTGACAATCCAATAACATCTACTTTTTCCTCTTTTGCTCTTTGCAGTATTTTATCAGCGGGCACCATAACCCCAAGATCTACAATATCATAATCGTTACAACCGAGAACAACGCCAACAATATTTTTACCAATATCATGCACATCTCCCTTCACCGTCGCGAGCAAAATTTTACCTTTCGCCCGACTATTTCCATTTTTATTTGCTTCAATATAAGGGGTAAGCCAGGCAACCGCCTTTTTCATTACTCTGGCACTTTTAACCACTTGAGGAAGAAACATTTTACCTTCACCAAATAAGTCACCCACATAATTCATGCCATCCATCAAGGGGCCTTCAATAACTGCTAAAGGTTCAGCTACTTGCGTGCGTGCTTCTTCAACATCCTCGTCAATATAGTCTGTAATTCCCTTTACTAAAGCATATTTAAGTCTTTCATTTACGGATTGATTTCTCCAGGAGAGATCTTTCTGAATCGACTTTCCTGCATCACCTCTAAGCGACACGGCTAAGTCAGTTAATCGTTCGGTAGCATCTGCTCTTCTGTTAAAAAGCACATCTTCCACCTTTTCGAGTAAATCGGGTTCAATATTAGAATAAATATCAATCATCCCGGCGTTTACAATCCCCATATCCATACCAGCACGAACAGCGTGATAGAGAAATGCAGTATGCATTGCCTCTCTGACCACTTCATTTCCCCTGAAGGAGAAAGAAATATTACTCACTCCGCCACTCACTTTAGCACCTGGGCAAAGTTTTTTTATCTGTCTCGTAGCTTCAATAAAATGAATAGCATAATCATTATGTTCCTCAATGCCAGTAGCTACGGCAAAAATATTTGGATCAAAGATGATATCTTCGGGAATGAAACCTACCTTTTGGATAAGCAAATCGTAGGCTCTTTTGCAAATACTTACCTTTCGTTCCACTGTATCGGCCTGACCCACTTCATCGAAAGCCATAACTACAGCTGCCGCGCCATAACGACGAACCAATTTTGCTTGTTTTAAAAAGGCTTCTTCCCCTTCTTTTAATGAGATTGAATTTACGATGCATTTGCCCTGAACACATTTTAAACCAGCCTCAATGACAGAAAACTTTGAAGAATCAATCATTATGGGAAGCTTTGCGATATCGGGTTCAGACATAACAAGATTTAAAAATTCCACCATAGCTTGTTCCGAATCGAGCAAGCCCTCATCCATATTTATATCAATAATTTGGGCTCCCCCCTCCACTTGTTGTTGAGCAACCTTTAGGGCTTCTGTATAATTTTTCTCCCGAATTAATCTTGCAAATTGCTTGGAACCAGTAACATTTGTCCTTTCACCTACGTTAACGAAATTTGTTTCGGGACGAATAACAAGAGGTTCAAGGCCACTAAGAGTAGTAAAATGGCTTTTATGAGTAAGTTTTCTCGGAACAATACCCTTAACAGCTTCCGCCATGGCTTGAATGTGATCGGGCGTTGTTCCACAACAGCCGCCCACTATATTTACAAAACCAGAAGAGGCAAATTCCTTTATATACTGTTGCATTTCTGAAGCACCCTGATCATATTCCCCAAACTCGTTAGGTAAACCTGCATTAGGATAAGCGGAAATATAACAGTCTGCAATATCTGATAACTCCTGAAGATAAGGTCTCATTTCCGTTGCTCCCAACGCACAATTTAACCCTACACTTAATAAAGGAATATGGTTAATGGAGGCCCAAAAAGCGCCAACGGTTTGTCCTGAAAGGGTTCTTCCGCTCGCATCGGTGATGGTACCGGATATCATAACAGGAAGACGATCGCCTACCTCCTCAAATAATTCTTCAATGGCAAATAGGGCAGCTTTTGCATTAAGGGTATCAAAAATGGTTTCCACGATGAGCGCATCACAACCACCATCCATTAATCCTTTTGCCTGTTCATAATACGCTTCTTTAAGTTCGTCAAAAGACACTCCCCTGAAACCGGGATTATTAACATCAGGGGAAAGCGATGCCGTTTTATTGGTTGGACCTATTGCCCCGGCAACAAAACGAGGCTTTTCAGGTGTTTTTATATTAAATTCATCTGCTGCCTTTCTGGCTATTTTTGCCGCCTCAAGATTCATTTCGTAAGCCAGGCTTTCCAAATGATAATCGGCTTGGGCAATTTTTGTAGCTCCAAAGGTATTTGTTTCTAATATATCGGCACCGGCCTCAAGATAGGCAAGATGAATAGCTTCAATTATATGAGGTTGAGTAAAAACGAGGATTTCATTATTACCTTGAATATCATAAGCATGATTGGCAAATCGAGTGCCCCGATAATCCTTTTCCGTTAGTTTATACTGTTGTATCATTGTGCCCATGGCACCATCAATAACTAGAATACGGTCTTTAAGTAAAGCTTCAAGCCTAATATTCATTTTCTATTTTAATTTGATGAAAAATTCAATACTCAAAGGTATAAGAAAAGTATGTAAACTTATAATTTGTCAAAGGGTTCACTATTTTAATAATAAAAAAAGCCTCCAATGAGGAAGCTTTTTTTAAAAAATATTTTACTGATTCATTAAATTAAACGGTACATAGTTCCTTTGCCCTACGTAAACTTTCCAGGGGTTTCCCTGAAGTAGGTATAAATTCTTGCCCTAAAAAGCCATCATAACCCGTACTCTTTATGGTTTTAATGATATGAGGATAGTAAAGTTCCTGACTTTCATCGATTTCGTTTCTTCCTGGAAGACCTGCCGTATGATAATGGCCAATCACCTCATGATATTTCAGGATATTATTACTAATATTTCCCTCCATTACCTGAGCGTGATAAATATCATACAATAATTTAAAGTTCGGGGAGCCCAATTTTTGTACTAAAGCTGCACCCCAGGCGGTATGATCGCATTGATAATCAGCATGATCAATATAACTATTCAGCAGTTCAATAACTATTTTGACACCGTATTTTTCAGCTTCCTTTGTCACCATTTCCAAACCTCTTGCACAATTTTCAAGTCCTTGCTCGTCCGAAATACCATTTCTGTTTCCAGAAAAACAAATAACGGAAGGAATTCCATTTTCACTTGCCTGTCTGATAAACCTCGCATAATTCTCTTGAAGGAAGGCATGATTTTTAGGATCATTAAATCCTTTAGAAATATTACAAAAGCTATCCATACCAACGGCACAAGTAAGACCTGCATCTTTGACGACCTTCCAATCGGCAGGCCCTAAAATTTCTACCGATTCAAAACCCAATGCTTTAACCTCTTTACAAAACTCGGGTAAGGTATAAAAGGCGCGAAAACACCAGTAACAAACAGAATGTTTCATAAGACGGAACGATTAAAATGACTTAAAAACAATAACAAAATGATTTAATAAAATGAATCAGACAGGCGCATAAGCCAGACCTTTTGTATCTGCTAAGGGTGTACAACCTTTAAAAACACCGGGAATAGGATCATACACCAGTATTTCGGTACAAAGTTGTTCATTAGCGAAATAACCTTTATATATGGTATCCTTCAGCATCATAAAAAACTGATGAGAAGGCAATGGTTTAGCACCGACCGGAAGCAGTTTAACGGCTTCTCTAATTTCAGTATTTAGCGCATTTAAATAATCCGTACGTTCTGATTCAGCAAGAGCAACGAAAGATTTGCCCATTTTTTCCTTTACCTTGACGTCAAAATTATCAAGACCGTTTAAAAAGAGTTGTTTTGTGTCCGGCGCAGCCCAATCTGAAAGAAGTAAATCTACAAATCTATCGACACCCAGCTCTGAAGCAGAGGGCGTTTTTGTTTTAGGCAGCATAGTATCAGCAATCAAAGTAACCCAGGCAAACTGTTCTGCAGTTAGCGCTGAGGGAACCCAATTATCCTTTTCTTTACCCTCTGATGGGGCGTTTTCATTATTAGGTTTACAGGACGATACCAACCCAGCTAAGGATCCGGTGGCGGCTGTAAATCCAATAACCATCCCTGTATATTTTAAAAGTTCACGACGTTGCATAGTGGCTATTATAAAGGTTTACAGATTGTTATTTTTCAATTGCTTAACAGCATAATCAACCGCTCTGGCTGTTAAAGCCATATAGGTTAACGATGGATTAACGCAAGCGGCAGAGGTCATACAAGCGCCATCAGTCACGAAAACATTAGACACCTGGTGCATTTGATTCCATTTGTTGAGAATAGACGTTTTTGGGTCATTTCCCATTCTGGCTGTTCCCATTTCATGAATACCCAAACCGAGGGAATAACCATCGTCGTAGGTGGTGATATCTTTTAATCCGGCAGCTTCCAGCATTTCAGCTGCAGCATTCATCATATCAAGACGCATGATTTTTTCATTTGTCTTAATGCCTGCATCAAATTTAAGTACAGGAAGACCCCATTTATCTAAGCGGCTGTAATCGAGTTCGACTTTATTCTCATGATATGGCAGTGTTTCTCCAAAGCCGAGTAAATTCATAGACCAAGGTCCTGGTTCTGAAAGTTGATCTTTAGATTGCGCACCCATTAGGAAAGCCTCCTCGGCTACTAAAGCACCGAAGCTTTGCCTTCCACCACCACCCTGATAACCGTAACCCCTTATAAAGTCCTTTCTTTTGGTGGCATTATCTATATTTCTAAACCTTGGGACATAAATTCCATTAGGTCTTCTACCTTTAAAATATTTATCGCCAAATAATTCAGACTTAGCTCTGGCACCTGCTCTAAAATGGTGATCCATAATATTATGTCCAAGCTCACCACTTAGATTCCCCAAACCATTTGGATGAGAATCGTACCTTGAATTCAATAGAATATGGGTAGTTCCTAACGCAGAGGCACAACAGAAAATCACTTTAGCAAAAAACTCATGCACTTCCATGGTTTCAGCATCGATAATACGAACCCCTACTGCCTTTTGCGTTTTTTCATCCAAAATGATATTCTGAACGATAGAATGGGGTCTGAGTGTCATATTTCCAGTAGCTTCGGCAGCGGGCAAAGCGGCAGCATTGGAACTGTAGTAAGCACCATAAGGACATCCTCTTATACAGCGATTTCTGGACAGACACTGACCTCTTGTTCCATGATACTCAGGATTTGGCTGCGTAAGATGAGCCGTTCTGCCTATCGTTATTCGACGTTCAGGATATTTAGCTTCTGATTTTTCCTTTACAAATTCTTCTATACAATTAAACTCCATGGGCGGCAAAAACTCACCGTCAGGTAGCTGATGCAAGCCTTCCTTCTGACCACTTACCCCAATATATCGCTCAACATAATCATACCAGGGAGCGATATCAGCATATCTGATTGGCCAATCTATAGCAATACCATCTTTTGCATTGGCTTCAAAATCAAGGTCACTCCATCGGTAACTTTGTCTTCCCCACATGATGGAACGTCCGCCCACATGGTATCCCCTCATCCAATCGAAGCGTTGAACTTCAGTATAAGGCTGTTCAGAATCTTTAACAAAAAAATGTTTGGTAGATTCTTTTATAGTATATCCTGTTCTCGATTGGTTGAAATAATGCTCTTTCACTTCAGCTTCCGGTACATTGTCCCCATTAGGCAATTCCCAGGGATCGAGAGAGGCTGTTGGATAATCTACTACGTGTTTGACATCCCTACCCCTTTCGAGGACGAGCGTTTTAAGTCCCTTTTCACAGAGTTCTTTGGCGGCAAAACCTCCACTAATCCCAGATCCGATGACAATGGCATCATAAGTGACTTCTTTTTTACCTTCAGTGTTTACGTACATTGTTGCTTTATGAAAATTTATTGAGTGATAAACCTAAATTTAGGGTATTTTAATTATAAAAAAAACCTATTCTTAAAATTTAATTAAATATCATAAAATTTTGGGTAAATATCCTTCAATAGTTCTAAATTTGGGCGAAATTTAAAAAACCAAAGCATAGACTAAATAACCAACGATTATGCCATTTGATATTAATATGATCGAAGCATGGTATGCTGCATTACCACAACGCATTGCTGACGCAAGAAAAGTACTTGGAAGACCATTAAATCTTACCGAGAAAATACTTTATGCCCATCTTCACGACGCTTCTCCTTTGCAAAGTTATCAGAAAGGTAAGGATTATGTATTCTTTGCCCCTGACCGTGTTGCCATGCAAGATGCCACTGCACAAATGGCTCTTCTCCAGTTTATGACTTGTGGAATGCCCAATACTGCGGTTCCCACTACGGTTCATTGTGATCATTTGATTCAGGCCGAGGTTGGTTCTGCTGAAGATTTAAGCACGGCACTTCGAGAAAATGATGAGGTTTATCAATTTTTGGCTGACGTTTCTATCAAATACGGTATAGGTTTCTGGAAACCTGGTGCGGGTATCATTCACCAGATTGTTCTCGAAAATTACGCTTTTCCAGGTGGAATGATGATTGGAACAGATTCTCATACTCCCAATGCAGGTGGATTAGGTATGGTGGCCATCGGGGTTGGTGGTGCTGACGCTGTAGACGTTATGGTGGGCATGCCCTGGGAATTAAAAATGCCAAAAGTCATTGGTGTTAAACTAACAGGTAAACTAAACGGCTGGACCTCTCCAAAAGACGTTATTCTAAAGGTAGCGGGTATTCTTACCGTTAAAGGTGGTACAGGTGCTATCGTTGAATATTTTGGACCCGGTGCGGAATCTCTTTCGTGTACAGGAAAAGGTACCATTTGTAATATGGGGGCTGAAATTGGCGCGACTACGTCAACTTTCGGTTACGATGCCTCAATGAGCAGATATCTTAAGGCTACCGGAAGAACCGATATTGCCGCCTTAGCCGATAAGGTAGCCGAACATTTAACCGGTGACGAAGCTTGTTATGCAAATCCTGCAGACTATTTCGACCAGGTTATAGAGATTGATTTAAATACACTGGAACCACATATTAACGGTCCTTATACGCCAGATTTAGCCTGGCCAATTTCTCAGTTTGCTCAGGCAGTGAGAGATAATGGTTATCCGGCAAAATTAGAAGTTGGTCTGATTGGCTCTTGTACCAATTCTTCTTACGAAGATTTAGACAGAGCTGCCTCCGTGGCAAGACAGGCTGGTGAAAAAAATATTAAAGCGAAAGCAGAATTTACCATAACTCCTGGTTCTGAACTTATCAGATACACGGTAAATCGCGATGGTCAGCTGGCCGATTTTGAAAAAATTGGTGGTGTGGTTATGGCGAATGCTTGTGGACCATGTATCGGACAATGGGCAAGACATACTGACGATCCAACGAGAGCAAATTCTATCATTACCTCATTTAATCGTAATTTTTCTAAACGAAATGATGGTAATCCACAAACAAGAGCCTTCGTTGCTTCTCCTGAAATTGTTACCGCACTAACCATCGCCGGTGATTTGACCTTCAATCCGTTAACTGATACTTTGTTGAATGAGGATGGTGTCTCTGTTAAATTAGATCCACCAAGTGGCGATGAATTACCAACAAATGGTTTCGCCGTTGAAGATGCTGGTTATGTCGCTCCCGCTGATAACGGCAATGAGGTGACCATATCAGTAAGCCCTGCATCGGAAAGATTACAACTTTTATCTCCATTTACCCCTATTCAGGCGGAACACCTGAAAGGTATGCGTATCTTGATTAAAGCAAAGGGAAAATGTACCACAGATCATATTTCTATGGCAGGACCATGGTTAACTTATCGCGGACATTTACAAAATATTGCTAAAAATACGTTCATCAGTGCCATTAACGCCTTTAATGGTGAAACCAATAAGGTGATTAACTTTATTAAAAATGATTACCTTTCGGTTCCTGATTCAGGGCTCGCGTATAAAGAAGCAGGTATTGGTACCGTCGTTTTTGGTGAAGAAAATTATGGTGAGGGTTCTTCCAGGGAACATGCAGCCATGCAGCCAAGATTTCTTGGCGTGAGGGCCGTGATTGTTAAATCATTTGCCAGGATTCATGAAACCAATTTGAAAAAACAAGGTATGCTCGGCTTAACTTTCGCAGATGCCGCCGATTATGAAAAAATCCGTCAGGATGATTTAATTAATATCGAGGGTTTCGATACCATGACGCCAGGAACTCCGTTGACTTTAGTACTTCATCATTCCGACGGCAGCAGAGATTCTTTCAATGTAAATCATACTTACAATCAACAACAAATCGAATGGGTGCAAGCAGGTTCAGCCTTAAATAAAATAAGGACGACCTTACTTTCTGCCTAAATAGATAGTTTAATAAATATAGAGGGAAATCATCCGTTTTTCGGGTGATTTCCCTCTTTTTTTGTCAGGGAATTACCTCGATAGCATAAGAAACCTTCGGAGGAGCATCATAAAGTAAACATTGAATACAATCATTTTGCGTTAGAGAAATGATTTTAAATTTAAATGTCTTTCCCATTTCCAGATTCACTTTACAAATATTTTCCACTTTAAAAACATTATCATACTTCTGCACACCTGCTGACATTTCATCCATCCAACCGTCCTCACCGTATTTTTCTGCATTTTTAATATGAACAACCGTCGAGGCACAAGTTACCCTAATGACTTGACCTTGTAAAATTGAATCGTCCAGCATATCGTTTTTTTCACAACCAAAGAAGAGCTGAGAAACAACAAATAAAAAAATTAATATTTCCTTTTTCATCTTAAATTTTTCAGTAAAAACGAAAAAACTGTAAATAAAATTGTAAATAGCAATGCGATAGAATATGATAACTTACTATAAAAATTTTATACAATATGGCATTTACTATAATTTCTGCAGGTGCTGGAAGTGGAAAAACATACAGGCTTACTCAAGAAATGGTTAAAAAGTTAAATGAGGGCTATCCAGCTGCTGGCATCATTGCTACCACTTTTACTCAAAAAGCTGCGTCCGAGTTGCAAAGTAGAGTAAGGATAGCTTTATTAAAATTAGGATTACGACAAGAAGCTGAAGCGTTAACCAATGCATTGATTGGAACCGTTCATAGTCTGGGAATCAAATTATTACAACGCTTTGCCTTTGAAGCAGGCGTATCACCCATTGTAAATATTATTACTGAAGGAGAACCGCAATACTATTTCAATCTGGCTATGACTTCTATTTTGACTCCGGAAAAGGTAGAAAAAATGGAGGAGTTGAGCAGGAGACTTACTATCGTAAAAGATGAAAATAATGGCACAGATTGGAGAAATATAGTAAAAGATTTAACAGATATTGCCAGGGCTAATAATTTTTCAGCAGCCATGTTAAGGGAATCAGCCAACGAATCCGTTGCTACCCAACTAAATCTCCTCGAACCTCCTGAGATGGACGCTGAAGCGTTTGACAGGCTTCTCTTAGATCAAATAAAAGATACCTTACATAAAGTTAGCGAAATCGGTGATGTAACCAAGGTTACTTCAACCAGTCTTGACAAGATTAAAAAAGTAAAGCAATACCTTGAAAACAACATCTTTCCGCCATGGGAAGATTGGGCCAGGCTATCTAAATTAGATGCCGGGGCAAAAAGTAAGGATGCTATAAAAGAAATGACTGATTTTGCAGCCAGTCATATCCGACATCCACGATTCCATGCTGACATTTCCGCATTTATACATGAGATATTTGAACTCGCCATCGAAGCTATGCAAGAGTATAGCCATTTCAAAACACAACGAGGTCTCATTGATTACACAGATATGGAGGTTAAAGTGGACGAATTACTCGACAATCCTACCGTTTGCGACATATTGAGATCGGAAATCAGTATTTTAATGGTCGATGAGTTTCAAGATACCAGCCCCATTCAGTTATCCATATTTCTCAAACTTTCTCAAATAGCTAAACATACTATTTGGGTGGGAGATCCAAAACAAAGTATCTACGGATTTAGAGGGGCCGAACCTTCTCTGATGAAAGCCATTATCGATAAAAACGGAGGAGTAAAACCTGAGGATGTTCAAGGAAATTCTTACCGGTCCCGGCAAGATCTGGTAAATTGTGTTAACGCTCTTTTCGTTCGCGGATTTAACGATATGCCCTCCTCACAGGTAGAACTTCAACCCATTCGTACCAGGGAAAGTGAATCTGATCTGTTTGGTCCGGCTCTAAATATGTGGGAATTAAATAAAAATGAAGATGGTAAGAAGCAAAAATTTAATATTCAACATATATCCAACGCATTAGCTCACTCCCTAAAATCTCAGTTACAAAAGGGCATCTATATAAAGGATGATCAAAGTGGTGAAATGAGAAGGGCACAAGCAGGTGATGTCGCTATTCTTTGTAAAAAAAACAGCCTTTGTTTAGACATGGCAGCCTCCTTAAAAATGGCCGGGTTAAATGCTGCCCTTTCTCAACCAGGCATTTTTGACACCATCGAAGGTATTCTGATTCTCGCCTGTTTAAAATATGTTCAAAGTAAAGATGAGATTGCCCTCACAGAAATTTTATTGTATGGCGAAAAAATGAGTCTCGAGGCAATTTTACACGCAAAGGCTGATCGCCAACGCCAAAAAGCAAATGAAAATGGTCTGAAATTACCCGAATGGGGCATGGATTACCCTCTAACGAGGAAACTGATAGCGTTACGAAAAAATAGAAAATATCTCTCCGTTTTTGAAATATTAGACCAGATAATCTCCTCTCTTGATATAAAAAGATTAATTGTTGAATGGGGAAATCCAGATCAGCGATTAGATAATATTGATCAAATCAGATCTATTGCTCTTAAATATGAAGAAAGTTGTAAGAGTCTTCATATCGCTACCTCGTTGAGCGGATTTATTTTCTGGTGTCAACGAAAAATTGAAACTAAAGCAGATTTTCAAGGGGCTGGAGAAGGCCCCGATGCCGTTAGAGTGCTCACCTACCACAGAAGCAAAGGACTTGAATGGCCTATCGTAATTCTTATGGATCTCGATAAAGAAATTAACACTAAAATCAATAATCTGACCATTGTTCCCAAAAATAACATGGTAGATTTATCTAATATTCTGGGAAACCGATGGGTTCGTTTATGGATTAATCCTTACGGTAAGAACAATAAAAAAACAGTGCTCTGGGATAATATTGAAAAATCTCCTGAATGGGATCACCAGAATAAACAAGATCTTGCCGAAGAAATCAGGCTATTTTATGTAGGATTTACCCGAGCAAGAGATTATCTTATTTTGCCCCAAGCCGACAAAGATCTCTCCGTTATCAATAGAATCTGGAATAAAGATCTGGAAGAATTGAATGTACTGGATCTTAAAAATGAAACAATTTCTATACCCTGGAAAAATGAAAACCTAACCTTTAATAGATTTCCTATACGTTTTATTGATAAGACGCCCGAGGTCGTTAGAGAATATGCTTCTTTTCTTTATACGGAAACAGCGAAAGGGGAGGTTGACCATATAAATAAACTGATTCAATATGAAGATTTATCCGGCATAAAAGAGGTGACAACTACTTTTAATATTATTGAAACTTTTACCATTTGGGAGGATTTAAACATAGAAAATTGGTCGAATAAAGAAAAAGAAAATTTTAAACTGGCTGTGACAGCCTTTATAAATGAATGGCATCCAGACGAGGAAAGTTATAGAATTAAAATTTTGGCAGAAGATTTATTAAAGGAATTTTCACTGACTGACCTTTTACCAAATACCTTTTTCGTAGAGGTAAGTAATCGTTTAACCTCTTTAGTCGAACCCCTTTTCTTTGATTTTATAGAGAAAAATCGACCAATTACTTCCTATATTGCACAAAGGGAATATAACTTTGATATTCCTGTGGTCATAGAATCAGAACAAGAAAATGTTTTTATCACCCTGATTAATAATTTAGACAGTACAACAGTTGAAGGCCTTTTGGAAGATCATAAAAACAAGCTTGCCTTTGAAAATGAATTAATTAAGCGGAATAAAGCTTCTGAAAACATTCAAAATTGGGTGCTGTTAGTCTCAAAAGGAATCATTGTAAAAATCGATTGGACCCTAAAAGATTCTTTAGAGGAAATTATAAATAACTTGTAACCATGAAAAAAAATATTAGCCTCATTTTATGCCTCTCTTTCTTTTTGTCAGTCATGAACGGGCAAATCTCTTTTATCCAGGACCATATTACTAAATGGCAAAATGGACTAAAATATACAGAGGATGTTATGAATACGCTGCCCGATTCACTCTGGAATTTTAAACCTGTAAAAGAAGAAATGTCTTTTCGGGAACAAGTTTTACATATTACTCAAAATATGTATTGGTTAAGCAGTACTTACCTGAATGGTGAAAGTTTAGGGTTGAAAATAAAAGATGAAGGTCAATCTATCCAGGAAATTAAGTCCCAATACCTCGACATCGGAAAATATACCTTAAAAGTGCTTAAGAATTTAGAGGAAAATGAACTTTCTGAAAGAGTAAATTTTTTTGCAGGAAACCTCACCCGCTGGCAGATATTTGAATTGATGCATGATCATCATACGCATCATAGAGGACAAATTATCGTTTACCTAAGGCTTAATGGATTCAAACCACCTAAGTACGTCGGATGGTAGTATTACTATCAATAACATTATAGTGCTTTTGTCGATAAAAAATACTATATCTTCTAAATATAATATGGAGGTAGTAAAACCACTATATCTTTGAAAAAAAATAAATCCAAAATGATGAAAACAACATTTTTTTCTATCCTAACCATGGTTTGTATCCTATTTACCAATGTGACTGGAAATGCTCAAACCGCGGATGAAATTATTAATAAGTATCTAGAGGCATTAGGAGGTCAGGAAAAATTAAAAACCATTCAAACCGTTGTTATGGAAGGAAGTCTTTCCGTTCAAGGTTTTGAATTACCTATTAAATTATCCTCTGTGCACAACAAAGGAGTGCGTCAGGACTTCAGTTTAAACGGCATGAATGGATATTCCATTATAACTCCTACTGCAGGCTGGAACTTTAATCCATTCCAGGGGCAGACAAAACCTGAACCTGTTACAGCAGATGACATTAATGAAGGCATTAACCAATTGGATATTCAAAGTCCCTTTGTTGATTACGCAGCGAAAGGACATGCCATTGAATTGTTGGAAAATGAGGATATTGAAGGTACTGAATGCCATAAAATCAGGTTTACCTACAAAAATGGAAAAGAAGAATTCTGCTTTTTCGATCCATCCACCTTTTATATGGTCAGACAGAAAAGTAAAACCAAGGCAAACGGTCAGGAAATAGAATTGGTAAGTGATTTGTCAGGCTATTCGCCCAATGAACAGGGTTATGTATTTCCAATGACTATTGGCAGTGCTATGGGTACCATTACCATGAAATCGGTAAAAGTAAACACAACGGTTGCTGAAACATTATTCACCGTAGATAAATAATGATGAATTTAAAGAAATTTATTGGCTTAAATCTCCTGATTGGAGGTTTAAGTTTACCTTCTTTTGCCCAAAATACTACGATTAATGCCAGTACCTTTGGTGTATTGGAAGCCAGGCAATTAGGCCCGGGAACGATGAGTGGCAGAATTTCCGCCATTGAAGGCGTTGTGTCGGATCCAAAAATCCTTTATGTTGGTACAGCGGGTGGAGGTATCTGGAAATCCATAAATTCAGGCGCCTCTTTCAAACCTATTTTTGATAAATACTGTCAGAGCATTGGTGCCTTAGCTATTGACCCCACCAATGCAAAGATTATTTATGCGGGAACAGGTGAGAGTAACATGCGAAACTCTGTGTCCATTGGTGATGGTCTTTACAAAACGACCGATAGTGGGGAAAACTGGAAGAAAATAGGTCTTGACAGTACTGAACATATTTCAAAAATTGCCATTGATCCCAAAAATCCTTCTACTTTATATGTAGCCGTACCAGGTGCCCTGTGGTCTGATAGCCCTCACCGGGGATTATATAAATCTGAAGATGGAGGAAAAACATGGTCTAAAATTTTATATATCAATGAAAAAACGGGTGTTGCAGACCTGTTACTCGACCCCCGTGACGCCTCTGTCATTTATGCAACTACCTGGGAGTTCCGAAGAACCGCTTATAGTTTTTCAAGTGGTGGCAATGGCAGCGGTCTTTATAAAAGTACGGATGCAGGGAAAACCTGGAAAGAAATTACCAAAGGTCTTCCTCAAAAACCATTTGGAAGAATCGCCATGGCTTTAGCTCCTTCTGCGCCTGAAAATTTACTGGCTATTGTAGAAAGTGAAAATACCGGGCTATATATTAGTAGCGATAATGGTGAAAGCTGGAAACCTCAGAGTGCTTCCTTAAATGTAGTGAGCAGGCCTTTTTATTTCAGTACCCTGGTGGTTGACCCCAAAGACGCGAAAAGGGTTTACCGCCCAGCTTACAGTTTCAGTTATAGTAGTGATGGTGGCTATTCATTCACCGATGCCAGTAGCGAAGGTGGTTGGGTTCATAGTGATCATCATGCGCTTTGGATTAACCCCAATAATACCGCTCAAATGTACCTTGGAACCGACGGTGGGGTTTATTTGAGTCAAGACAGAGGGGTTACCTGGATTTTTCTAAGCAACCTTCCCGTAGGTCAATTTTATCACGTCGCCGTGGATAATGAAACTCCCTATCGAATTTATGGCGGATTACAAGATAATGGGAGTTGGGTCGCTCCTTCTGCCGTGCCAGGTGGTATAAGTAATGGCGATTGGAAAAGCATTTATGGAGGAGATGGATTCTGGACCGTACCCGATCCTTTACATCCTGATTATGCTTATGCAGAAGCACAGGGTGGTTCCATGGCCAGAGTCCATTTAAAAACATTCAAAACGCTTGACATAAAACCTCAGGCAGGAAAGGGCGATGGTAAGTTGCGATGGAATTGGAATACGCCCATCGTTACCGGTGCTGCAAATAAAGGTAATCTTTATACGGGTGCTCAATATTTGTTCAAAAGCACAGACCAGGGTAGAAATTGGGAGAGAATTTCTCCCGATTTGACTACAAATGATCCAAAAAAGCAGGAACAAGAAAAAAGCGGTGGTATCAGCGCCGATGTGACCAGTGCTGAAAACCACACGACTATCTTCGCTATAGCAGAAAGTCCGTTAGACGAAAAAATCATTTGGGTAGGTACCGATGACGGAAATTTACAGGTGACCACCGATGGAGGTAAAACCTGGACAAATACCAGTGCCAATGTGGCAAAAACAGGTATTCCTGCCCAGGCTTGGGTCAGTAGTGTGGAACCGGGCAGATTTGATAAAAACACTATTTATGCCACTTTTGACCACCATGCCTATGGGGATCATAAAACATATTTAGCAAAATCAACTGACCTGGGCAAAACATGGATTTCTTTAAAAAGTAGTGAATTCACAGGTTTTGCTCATAAGATAAAAGAAGATCTGGTGCGTCCCGATTTACTTTTCCTTGGCACAGAAATGGGATTTTTCACCAGTTTTGATGGAGGAAAAAAATGGAACAGGATGAAAAATAATATTCCCTGGTATGCCTTAGTCCGGGATATTGCCATTCATCCTAAAACAAACGACCTCATTCTTGGTACTCACGGCAGAGGAATCATTGTTATAGATGATATAAGTCCTATGAGATCATTGACGGAAAAAGAAGCGATGCAAGCCGCCATTTTTCTGCCTACCCCTCCCCTTGCCATTTCAGATGGTGAATTTTCAGCAGGAAGCTTTCCCGCAACGGGCGGATGGGTAGCTCCAAATGCTCCAGGAATAAAACCTATAATTTATTATCTTAAAGATAGACCGAGTACGGGTGAATTTTCCATTGATATTTTGGATGAACAAGGGAAGCTGGTACAAAAACTAAGTAATCCTTCCAAAAGAAAAGGATTAAACAAGGTGTTTTGGAATTTGCGAATGGAACCCCCAAAAACGGCCAAAGGAAGCAAGGTAGATTATGCTACTTTTACTGCACCCGCTGTTTTACCAGGTAATTATACAGTTAGGATGACCAAAGGTACTGAGGTAATTACCCAAAATATTCAGCTGGTTCACGACGAATCTAATCCCTCTTTTAGTTTGGAAGACAGGAAAGCAAGGCATGCCTTGAGTATGCAATTATACGAAATGCAAAAGAATTTAGCCTCTTTGGTAGATGAATTGATCGCTGAGGAGGAACTCTTAACTAAATTAAGTGCGGAAGTTAAAAAACCTGCTTACAAGGAAACCCTTTCCCAATCGGCCAAAGCACTTTATACATTGAGAGAAACATTGGTTCCCGTCGAAATGAAAAGCATGTTTGCCGACATCAGAAGGCTTCGGGAGGATATCAGTGAAGTTTATGTCGCCGTTTGTAGCAATGACTCAAAACCTAGTAATTTGCAGGAAACGAGGGCAAAAGACCTAAATGAAGAAATAAAGAAGGCAAATGAAGCCCTTACCTCGTTGAAAAACAAATATGTGCCCATTTTGAATAAGATAGGGCCAAAACCATAATTCATAAAATAATTAATTTTGATCGGACAATCCTCTTTTCCTTTGATGTAAGGAAAGGAGGATTGTCCTTTTTTTGTCCTTTCCTTTTATTATATTTGTATATCAAATTTTAACAAAACAATTGTAAATGGAAAAGATTTTTTGGGTATGCTTATTTTGGATACCAATGACCTTGAATGCTCAGGAATATATTCCTCTGGAAGATTTATCTTTCTTTAAATCTACTGGGAAAACAAATTGGAAATTAGCTAAGGATGCTTCAGCTGATCTTTCAAAAAAAGATATATTTACGCTTACTCCTGGCACAGGTGTTTTGGTGAATCTACCTTCCGAAGGTAATATGTCAAATCTTCATTCGGCGAAAGAATATGGAGACGTTGATATCAGCTTTGATTTTATGATGTCCGCTCATTCTAATTCCGGTTTTTATTTACAGGGTAGATATGAGGTTCAATTACTGGATTCATGGGGTGTTTTAAATCCGACAACGGCCGATTGTGGTGGTATATATCAGAGATTCAAGCAAGGTCCTCCCCTTGTAACCTACGAAGGTTATGCTCCCAGGGTAAACGCTTGTCTGGCTCCCGGCTTGTGGCAACACATAGATATTTCTTTTCAAGCGCCAAGATTTGATGGTAATGGAAAAAAAATATCCGATGCAAAAATGATTCAAATTAAGCTTAACGGTGCCGTTATTCATGAAAACGTAAGCCTTAGCGGTCCCACAGGAGGTTCAATTTCTGAAATGGAAACAGAAAAAGGACCTTTTGTTATACAAGGAGATCATGGATCTGTAGCTTTCAGACATTTTACTGTGAAAGACCTGGGCGACAAACCTGCCTATTTAGATCCTGTTAATTATCAGGTTTATTTTGGAGAATTCAAAGGTCGCGAAGAATTATCAGCTAAAAAACCAGAGGTAACAGTAACTTCAGATAAGCTTACCTGGGATCTTACCTCAAATACTTCTCAATTTGCAAATAGCATAAAAACAATGCTAAATATTCCCACCGCCGGAGAACATAGAGTTGAATTTGAAATTAAAGGAAAGTATTTTATTCAGATAAATGGCAAGGAGGTTTATGCAGAACCTAAAGAGGAAGATAATAATCGGAGAACTCTTCTCCTTGACTTACCGGCAGGAAAGGTTCCGTTTGAAATTATTCAAATTAAAACAGATAAAAGGGTAAATAACTCTTTGGGCTTTTGGATAAGCGGTCCAAATTTCAGAAATACCGCCCTTCATAGCACTGGCTCTTATCTATCTACATCAACTAGTGAAGAAATTACCCTCGATGCAAGTACTCCCAGAGTATTTCGTTCCTTCATGGATGTAATGAAAAATGGGAAAAGGATAAAAAGAGTGGTCCATGCCGTAAATGTGGGAAGTCCTGATAAATTGCACTACACCTTTGACCTGGATAATGCTAATATAGTTCAGATATGGAAAGGAAACTTTTTGAACACCACCCCAATGTGGGATGATCGTGGCGATGGTTCGTCCAGACCCTTAGGTGCTGTTTTAACGCTTTCTCCCAATGCTTTTTTTACTGGTAAATCCACTGTTTTTAGTCAGGATAATTTAGGTGAAAATCTATTGATAAAAGGCTATGAACTTGATAATGAAGATATTCCAACCTTTAATTATATGATTGACGGTGCTGATATTCTTGACAAAACCGTTTTGGTTAATAAAAAGCATTTCCAAAGAACGCTGACAATAAAAAATCCTAATCCCAATCATGTTTGTCGACTTGCCGTGGGTAGTGACATCATAAAAACTGGGGAAAACAGGTATCTTATAGATGGGAAAGCCTATTATATCGAAGTCGCTGGAGCAACGATTGAAACGGGAGATAATCAAAAAGCATTGGTTGTTCCGGCTTCAGACAAAGTTCAATATTCAATTATTTGGTAAATCATCAATGACCATAACATGAAAAGCAATCTTTTAATTCTACTTTTTTTATACTCATTTTCTGTTTTTGCTCAAGAACCAACAGAAAACGATTATTACAGAATAGCAAAAATATCTATTCCTGAGGGTATTATTCTGGAGGCAGGCGGCATGGCCACCATGTCAAATGGTAATGTAGTCGTTTCCTCCAGGAGGGGTGATGTTTACATTGTCGAAAATCCATATTCCACAAAGCCCTATTTCCGGAAATTTGCTACGGGACTTCATGAAATACTAGGCTTAGCCATTAAGGACGATGTTATTTATTGTGCTCAGCGAGGTGAATTAACACGCCTGGTTGACAAAAATAGAGATGGAAAAGCAGACAAATACGAAACTGTTTATTCCTGGCCCATCTCTGGTCATTACCATGAATATTCTTACGGACCCAAAATAGGACCCGATGGTTCCTTTTATGTGACGGCGAATGTTGCCTTTGGTAATTCTGACTGGTGGGCGGGAAAATCACTCGTTCCATGGAGAGGTTGGACAATGAAAATAAGTGCTGACGGTAAAATGGAGCCTTTTGCTGCCGGTATGCGCTCTCCCTGTGGCATTGGAATGATTAACGGAGACTTTTTTTACGGTGATAATCAAGGGGATTGGCAAGGTTCAGGTTTCATTTCCCATGTTGAAAAAGGTGACTTTTTAGGACATCCAGCTTCTCTGGCATGGGCCGATAATCCCAATTCACCCGTAAAAATGAGAAAAGAAGAAATTTTTGCTTTGGTAGATCCACGTGATAATCCGAGAGTTAAACCAGAGTATGTTGAAAAGGAAGCGCTACCTCAAACTACTATTTTTGATATGAGTAAAGCGATAACAGGAAAAGGCATAAAACCACCCGCAGTTTGGCTTCCTCACGGTGTTTTAGGCGTTTCTACCTCTGAAATCATTGCCGATGAAACCCAGGGAGGATTCGGTCCATTTTCAGGTCAACTTTTTGTTGGTGATCAGGGAATGTCAAAAATCGCCAGAGTTTTTCTTGAAAAAGTAAATGGCCAATATCAAGGTGCCGCGTTCGATTTTCGCTCAGGATTTAGATCAGGAGTTTTGAGAATGTCCTGGGGTAATGACCATAGCTTATTTGTTGGTGGAACAAATAGAGGTTGGGGGTCTATTGGAAATGAGGCATTTGGCTTGGAAAGACTCATTTTCACAGGAAAAATGCCATTTGAAATGAAATCAGTAAAAGCTATGCCTGATGGATTTGAGATTGAGTTTACCCTTCCTGTCAATAAAAAATTAGCCGCTGATGTCAATAATTATGACGTAAGTAGCTTTACCTATAAATATCATCCTGTTTATGGCAGCCCTATGGTTAATATAGGAGAAAATCCTGTGAGAGGTGCTATTGTTTCAGAAGATGGCTTAAAGGTTAGAATCGTCGTGGATGCACTTAGACCGGGTTACATTCATGCGGTAGTGCCTGAAGGCGTTCTTTCTCAAACCGAAAACCTACCTTTATTGCATAAGACAGCATACTATACCCTAAACGCGATTCCTTCAGGGAGTAAAGCTAATATCACACTAGTAACACCAAAATCGAAAGCAGAAAGAGAAAGAATTGACGCAGGAAAACAAGTTAATTCTCCGGATAATCAAATGAAAGAGGCAGCGCCTAAAGGAACACCAAAACCAAGCGCTTCTTCTAGTACCGTTATTTCTGATAAAGAGGCTATGGCCTTGTTAACAAAGCATACTTGTGTTGCTTGTCATAAGGATAAAGAACGTGCGGTTGGTCCTTCTTTTGCCGATATTGCTAAACGCAAATATACAGTAGCACAAATGGAGGCTTTAATTGTGGCACCAAAGCCAGAAAATTGGCCTGATTATTCTACGCCTATGGCGCCAATGGGACATGTTCCACGTGCCGATATCCGTAAACTTGCCGCCTGGATTAATACCAGAAAATAAAAAATTACAACGAGGCTATCTAAAAAGATAGCCTCGTTTTTTAATCAGAATTTACAGGATTATCAGGATTATAGCTTACGTCTTCGGTTTGGTGATAATCTTTATTCGACGATGGTTACTTCATCGTGGCGTTCTGAATCAGGATTTACAGGATTTTGAGGATTACCGGTTTTTCGTAGAAATCAGTATCAGGGCTATTTTTAAAGAATTGTTAAATCTGTAAACTTTTTTTAGGACGGGTCATTATTCTAATACAAATTTACAATGTCCATGACCCCTCTGGGGTCACACGTCTATAGCCCATCATGCCCCCGGCGGCACAAATTTTCACAAAATCCCCATCATGCCCCTGGCGGCACAAATTTCCATAGTTTTTTTTATAAAATCACCGGTTTTTCTGCGTAAACCGTTACACTGAATATACCTGTATTGCCATTTTTAAATGCTTCCAGTTCGGCATTATCCAAATATTTACTTAATATATCATCAGGAATAATGATAGACTTTTCTTTTTGAACAGAAACGTTTGTAAATCCATTATTAGAAATAAAACCTAAATATTCCTCCTTTTGAATGGCACCTGAAACACATCCGGCATACATTTCTGCATCCTTTTGTAAATTTTCCGGCAATTCACCAATGAGCACCACATCAGAAATACTAAAATGTCCGCCTGGCTTCAATACCCGGTAAATTTCTTTGATGACCGCTTCTTTGTTTGGCACCAAATTGAGGACACAATTGCTCACCACCACATCGGCAATATTTGATTCAACAGGCATCTCCTCAATATCACCTTGTATAAATTGGACATTAGTAAATCCAAGCTTTTTTGCATTAATCCTTGCCTTTTCTATCATGGCTGTCGTGAAATCAATACCAATCACTTTACCTGTTTCACCAACTTCTTCCCTCGCAATAAAACAATCATTTCCTGCACCACTTCCCAAATCAATCACCGTATTTCCTTTTTGAATTTTTGCATATTGTGTAGGTAATCCACAGCCCAAACCCAAATCTGCATCAGGATTATATCCTATTAGATCAGTGTAATCATCGGTCATAATATTATACACTTCCGTAGAACAACCTCCTGCGCCGCAACAAGATGATTGATTTACCTCTTTTTCCTGCAAAGCAATTTCACTGTATTTTTGCTTCACAATCTCCTTAAGTTGAACATCCGTTTTCATTTTCCCTAAATTAAAATATTTGAAAAAATCATTCCATAATGCTTGTACCTGCTCCCATTTTTGGTCGTCGATACAATAACAAACCTTAGTGCCTTCAATGTCACCTTTTATTAATCCAACCGATTTTAATTCCTTTAAATGCTGAGAAACTGTGCTCTGAGCGAGAGGTAATTCATCTACTATGTCACCGCAAATACAAGCATTCCTTGCTTTCAGTAAGTTAAGGATGGCAATTCTCGCCGGATGAGCTAATGCTTTGGCATATTTAGCTATCTCAATTTCTGTTTGAATAAAATCAGTCGGTTTGGCTTCAATCATAAGGCAATTATATTAATCGTAAAATTACGATTAATATAGCTAAAAGTCAAGACTCAGCCAAAACAATTAAAAAATCACCGTGATTGAACTGTATAGATTTTGATTTTAGCGGATTTAATACAATACCAAATTTACCATTTTCATACTCCTTTGGACTTAGTTTTCTGTAGCCAATGGCAGTATGTCCGATTTTTGAAGCACATTCTATCACCTGGTAAAAGTCCGTGGGCTGATGAACATCTAAATACTCCTCCACTGGATTAAGGTAAATCTCTGCCCCTTCATCATTAAATAATGAATCGTATACTTTTTCCAGGTCTTTATTTTCAGCAATTTGAGTCATTAAAAGACTTAACAGATTATCACTGACGATGAAATCATCTGCTTTTGCCACCTCTGCAAGTTCTCTGTTTTGAACATCCTGCATTTCCGATACTACTGAAAAATCCTTGCCAGCTTTTTCAGATATATCTCTCAAATGGACAAGACAAATCAGAGTAATGGCATCGGAGATTTGAATGCTCCCCTTATCCATATAACTTAATACAATAATGTGATTAAATGATTCAATTCGTAACTCGTCCAAAGTATTTCTATCATTAATATTGCCATGTTGAAAGTAAAGGGTAATATTTTGAAGCTCTTCAGACAGCACACCCAGAGAATCTTTAATATCATCAATTTCGCCCAAAATACTTACGGAAGATCCTTTGATAACGTAATTATCCAATTCTTCAATGATTTTTTTTCCTTTATTATTCCATCCTAAAATCAGCGTTGTTTCCATTTCTTTCTCCCTTTTCGGAGCCGGATTGAAGTTTACAGGTAATATATCTTTGGGAATGAGCAATCTGTTAATTTTACTATCATCTTGAGCGATTAAAATGATTTGATCATCCTTTTCAACCTTATAATTCATGGCTGGATTGAGCAGCACCTCTTTATTTGCTGTAAAGATTCCCATAACACAGGCATCTTCGAAGGAATTTAAACATTGTCTAAACGTCATTCCGGGCAGACCATGATCTGAATAAAAATAAACTTCATCCCCTTCAAATTGTAATAAATCAGAATAAATAATGCTTAATCCTGACTGTCGGCAGGTCTGAGCTGTTAATCTGGAAATCAGATCGGAAGAAAAGACATACGAAACCTCTTTTCCACCTACTAAATTAGCTACTTGTTTATTTTCATTATTTTTAATTTCTGCAACGATATGATAGGGCTCTTTTTTCCGGTTCTTATTTCCGGTGATAGATAACACGGATTTAATAACGTGATTATCAGGATTTTCTTCGCTTTCAGGACTTAGAAGGATAATAGATTTTGCTTCATTATAATTTACCATTTGCAAGTCCCTTAAATCCAATGGATTACCACTGCGAACAATAATTTTAGATGTTTTAGTGTCTGAAATTTTAGATCGAATATCATCTTCCATTTCCACTTTATCTTTATCAGCAAGTACCACAATGACTGCTTTTTTATTACTTTCATTTGCAAGGCATAACTCAGAAATAACAGAATAAATCATAGAGCTATAGCCTAAAATCAAGGTGTGATTGGTTTCAATAACTTTTGATTTTCCTTTTCTAAGATTGGAAATACTTTCATCAATTCCGCTGGATATCGAACCAATAAGAGAAGAGAAAATAAACAATCCTGCTATAGTGATAAGTAACATAAACAAACGGAATGCCCAACCCTCGTCACCGGTAACCGTACCGGCATCGAGCACTCTCATCAAACTTTGCCACATACCTTCAGTCAAATCAAAAGGTTCATTTTCTATTGGATTTGCACTTAATCCAAATATAAAAAGAAGAATACCTGCTAAAATTACCAATAAAAAAGTAACCAGAGCCAACCAGGATATAATAGCTATAGGTCCATTAGAGAGGGTGTTATCAAAATTATACCTTAATTTTTCTTTAAAGCTTGCCTTTGTCATCTTCATTGCGATTTTGTTCCATGTAATATAATTATTAAATCTATTATTCTTGAATTCACCATTTATCTATTTTGTTATTTTTGAGCATGAAAAAAACAACGACACTTCAACTCCTTTCCTTTTTAGGTTTTCTATGTTTAATTAAGCCTGTATTTTCACAAAACAATTCAACTTCAAATGTACCGGACAGTTTAATATCTCTTAACCTTAATGAGGTCATTTTTACGGGTAAAAAATTGAAATCCAATGTTTTTAATACTGCGGAATCCATATCCATCCTTCATTCAAAATCTCTTTCCTTAAATTCCCAGCGAAATACGCCTGAGTTATTAAATGAATCACCGGGAGTATTTATTCAGAAGACAAATCATGGTGGAGGTTCTGCGTTTCTAAGAGGATTAACTGGCAATCAAGTATTATATTTAATTGATGGTATTAGGATAAATAATGCCATTACCCGTTATGGCCCCAATCAATATTTGAACACTATTGATCGGTTTAGCTTAGAAAGAATTGAGATTGTTCGTGGTTCAGGTTCCGTACTTTTTGGCTCTGATGCAATAGGTGGTGTCATAAATATGTTGAGCATAAATCCAGATGTAAATCAACAAAAGAAGTTATTGGGTAAAATTTCAACCAGGATTGGCTCTAATCATCTGGAAGAAAGTTTAAATGGAAGAATAAGTTATCAAAACAAAGAAAGTTGGTTGACCTCGGGCATCACAACCCGTTCCTTTGGTGATTTGATTGGCGGAAAAAATACCAAGTTACAGCATCCCAGTGGCTATGACGAATTTTGCTATGATGTAAAAACTAATTTACAAATTAACAAAAGGCACACTATACAAGGTCTTTTTCAGTACGTCCACCAAAAGGATGTGCCAGTTTATCATAAATATATTTTGGAAAATTTTGCCCTTAATAAAATGGATCCTCAAAAAAGGAATCTGGCGTATGTCGGTTATACTTATACTCCTGAAAAAGGATTTATCCAAAACATTAAATTCACCCCCAATTTCCAACAGGTCACAGAGAGTCGATGGAGTAAAAAAAATAACAGCAACCTGACTACTATTGAAAATGATACGGTTGAGATATTTGGCGTATTGACTGAATTGAATACCTTAAAAAATATAGGGGATTGGAAATGGTCGGGAAGCCATGGATTTGACCTTTATCATGACAAAGTAAACAGTAATAGGTTTCAAATCTATGATGATAATAATACACCTATATATAGAAGAGGACTTTATCCTGATGATGCTACGCAAATCAGTTATGCTTTTTTTACCAACCAACATATCGAGAAAAATAAATTTCAGGTAACCCTGGGAAATCGTATCCAGTTCCTTTCCTTACAAATTCCCATTGACAATGGGCAGGTGATAAATATTCAACCCAAGGCATGGGTAGGAAATTTATATGTAGCACAAGCCATATTACCGAAATTAAAATTGATTTACGGGTTAAATACCGGATTTAGAGCGCCAAATATAGATGATTTAGGTAGTCTGGGCATTGTTGATTTCAGATATGAGATACCCAATTATGAATTAAGACCTGAAAAATCGGCACAGATACAAATAGGTTACAAATGGAATGGGCCTAAATTTAACATGGAAACTTATACTTATTATAATCGCCTGAAGGACATTGTCGTACGAAACAAAAAAGGAAATGAAACAATAGATGGCTACCCAGTTTACATCAAGGAAAATGCAGAAAACGGATATATTATGGGTGTGGAGACAAATTTTCAGTATATCCTGAGCAGATACTTACAAATGACAGGGAGCCTTACCTACACCTATGGACAGAATACAAGTAAGAAAGAACCTATCAGAAGAATTCCCCCCCTTTTTGGTTATGTCAATATTCAATATCAAAAGGAGAAATATTGGGCTAAATTATTTTTTCAACTGGCTGGTAAACAACAAAGGCTTGCTGCAGGAGATATTTCTGACAATAGGATTGGCCGCTTGGGAACGCCAGGCTGGAGCGTAATCAATATATCCAATGGATTCAATTTCAAAAAAATGGATATAAATCTTACGCTCCAGAATGTATTGGACAAGGATTATAAATTCCATGGATCTGGAATTAATGGCGTTGGCAGATCCTTAATTCTTGGATTTAGCTGGTCCATTTGACGGTTTCTTCTCTGATTTTTCCTCACGTTCCTTTGCCTGTCGTTTCATTTCTTTCATGTCATCCATTTCAGGACTTTCTTTTAGTGCCTTCCAGTCAAATTTCTCATCAAAAGGATCCAATGCTTTTTGCGGGTCAAAAATTCGGGCATCTACTGGTAAGGCGATATAGGGAGAAAAATCAGGTTTATCGGTAAACATATCAGATAAATCGGTGGCAGAAGCATCGTATTGATTCAGATAAGGAATGCCAAGTATATTCCAGAATGTCTTGAAAATACTACCGAAACTGCTATGGGTATGGCTGACATAATTACGTTTTGTATAAGGCGAAATAGCCATGAGTACACTTCTATGTGCATCCACATGATCTACTCCACCCTGCGCATCATCTTCTGTTATTAAAATGAGCATATTTTTCCAATAAGGAGTTTTGGATAAAAACTCAACAATTCTGCCAACTGCCAGGTCATTATCGGCCATATAACTCTCCTTAAACGGATAACCAGCCTCGGGTCTTTCCCCAGAACCATGATCATTTGGCAAAATTACGGTAAGCATACTTGGTAAACTATCTTTCCCGGGTCCCCATTTCTCATTAAACTCCTTTTCAAAAACAGTCATTCTAAATTGGTCTGGAATGGCCATATTGTAAGTGGCATATTCGTAACTGGTTCTATCTAATAAAGGGGTTGGCATCGGATAATTTGCCTTATGGCGAATGCCACCATATTTATAAGTGTCTTTATAATCAGCAGGTTCGAACATAACCCCAAAACCAAAATTAAAATATGATTTATTATGTCTGAACAAATGATCCCACATGGAACCTGCTTCGTTATAATCTTCGGGAAAAATAGCACCGGCGGCACCATTAATGCCCAAATTCCCCGGAGCTTCTGAATTTTCCTTGTGTTCCCTGTTATTTCCATAATTAGCTGGCGTCGTAGCCTCTACCCATTCATTAGGATAAGTATTTGCCAACCAACGATGGCCGTCAGCCGACACATCGGAATCGACATAAAAATTATCACTTATCGCAAATCGTTCTGCCAATTTTATATGGTTTGGCATAACATTTACATTGTCAATAATTTTAGATTTATTTTTATTTGAAACGGTACGATTTAATCCATAAGGTGCCAACGTAGAGTCCCCAAGCCCATTCTTCATTTGGCCGAAAATATCGTCATAGGTTCTATTTTCCTTAGAAATGAAAACTATGTGTTTGATTGGGGAATCTTTTTGTCCAGGAAAAAGAGGAATAGGATTATTCTTTCTGGTATTATGTATTGGGCTATTGGCTGGTGTAATTTTGAAATTATTCTCAATCACCTGTTTTGTTAAGGCAGGTAATTGATCATCCGATGGAACATCAGTTACCTGAACGGCACCATGCATTAAATTGCCAATATAACTTCCCGACACACCCATTTTAA
>JANQZX010000099.1 GCA_030728245.1 Saprospiraceae bacterium
ATATTTCCAAGCAAATCATCGGTGCTTATTTCTCCCGTTATTTCGCCTAACCAATGTATAGCCGCGCGAATATCCATGGCTAAAAAATCACCCGTTATTCCTTCCGAAAGACCCCGGGATACGGCTTCCATATTCTCCCTGACTTTTATAAGGGATTCATAATGTCGGGCATTCGTTATAACCGTGCCATCCATATTTACTCTCTCCCCTAACGCCGTTTTCAATATGCTGGACTTCAAATAACTGATATTCATCTCATTTTTTGCCGATATGGGTATCCAGGAGGCTGGAGTGATTTGTAAAGCTTCACGTGTGGCCTCATCTGGGAAATATTGCTCAAAAGTTGTATATGGATTCAAGTCCATTTTATTGGCAATCAAAAGAATGTGTTTTCCGGAAGTCATCCATTTTTCTAAATCTTCCTGAACCTGCTGTGGTGACGTTTGAATGACATCAAACACATAAAGCAGAATAGCAGCTTGTGCCACTTTTTCCAGCGTTTTTTCAATGCCAATAGCCTCTATGCTGTCCTGGGCATCGCGAAGTCCCGCCGTATCAATAAAACGAAATCGAATGCCATCTATGACCATTTCCTCTTCTATGGTATCTCTGGTAGTTCCCGCAATATCACTTACAATGGCTCTGGATTCATTCAACAGGGCGTTTAACAGCGTCGATTTACCTGCATTTGGCCGCCCTGCAATGACCGTATTGATCCCTTGCTTTACCGCATTTCCGAAGGAAAAACTGTCTATTAACTTTTGAACTAAACCATGTATCTGGTCCACCAGATCACTCAATGCCTTCCTGTCGGCAAAGGCCACGTCTTCCTCACCAAAATCGAGTTCAAGCTCAATTAAACTGGCAAAATCTAATAATTGTTGACGTAATCCACTGATTTCCTTTGAAATGCCTCCTCTCATTTGTTGCATAGCAAACTGATGTTCACCAGCCGACGAAGCGGCGATAAGATCTCCCACTGCTTCAGCCTGACTCAGATCTAATTTACCATTCAGATAGGCTCGCATTGTAAATTCACCCGGCTTGGCAAATCTGGCACCATTTCTGATCATCAATTGTAAAATCTGATCTATGATGTAGGGTGAACCATGACAGGAAAATTCTATGATATCCTCCCCGGTGTAGGAATTGGGGCCCTTGAAAATAAAGGCAAGAACCTCATCTAATATTTGTCCGTCCTCTGTCCTTATGGTTCCAAAATGAATGGTATGACTATCCTGATTGGATAAATTTTTCCCTTTAAATACCCGATTCGCTACCTGAAAGGCACCTGATCCTGATAATCTGATGACTCCAATGGCGCCGACGCCCGTTGGAGTAGCCAGCGCTACGATGGTTTCCTGCATTTTATGTTCTGTGGACAAAGCTTAAATTTTAGGTCAAAGGTAAAAAAGTCAATTGGTTTCCGTATTTTGGAACATTATATAAAAGCGTTAATCTTTCATTATGTTCACCTACTTACCCAATGTTAAAGGCATTACCTGTCTTTTTATTTTATCTGCTTTTTTTACTGCTGCTTATGCTCAGGAAGATCCATTTCAAGTAAAAGCCGATAAATTAGCCCATAAATATATCCTTACCGATGGTCATGTTGATTTGCCCTACCGCCTAAAAGTTACCAATTTCAGGTTGGAAAGAGAATATTTAGGCATCCCTGTTTCAACTGAAAATGGCGATTTTGACTACGAAAGAGCTAAAAAAGGTGGCCTCGATGCTCCTTTTATGAGTATTTATATTCCCTCAACTTATCAGGAAACGGAAGGTGCTGCCAAATTGCTCGCCGATACTTTGATCAACATGATTGAAGGCATTGCCAAAGCTCATCCCGATAAATTTGCCATGGCTTACAGTCCAGAGGATGTGAAAATGCAATTTAAAAAAGGCCTTATTTCTCTTCCTTTAGGTATGGAAAATGGTGCCCCAATTGGTGATGATTTAAAGAATGTTGCTTATTTCAAAAAAAGAGGCATCAGTTATATTACCTTGACTCATGGAAAGGATAATCTCATTAGCGATTCTTCTTATGACACTACCAGGACCTGGAAGGGTTTAAGCCCTTTTGGAAATGAGGTAGTTGCCGAAATGAATAGGGTTGGTATCATGATTGATATCTCTCATGTGTCAGACCAGACGTTTTACCAGGTGATGAAACTAACTAAAGTTCCTGTCATCGCATCGCATTCCTCCTGCCGGAAATTCACACCCGGTTTTGAAAGAAATATGGACGATGACATGATAAAAGCATTAGGCAAAAATGGTGGCGTTATTCAGATTAACTTTGGATCTACATTTCTGGACGGAAAAGTTCAGGAATACCAGAATAAAAAGAGGGAAGAGTTAATGTTGTTATTAGAAAAACAAGGTTTAAAAAATAGGGACGAAGCAGCTAAACCAGTCATTGCCGCATTCCAAAAAGCTAATCCTACCTTGTATTCCGATGTAAAAACCGTTGCCGATCATATTGATCATGTCGTGGCTCTTGCCGGCATCGATCATGTTGGCCTTGGATCTGACTTTGATGGCGTGGGCGATTCTCTTCCAACCGGTCTGAAAGATGTATCACAATATCCAAATCTTATCGCTGAACTCCTGAGAAGAGATTATTCCAATGAGGATATTGCCAAAATATGCTATAAAAATGTTTTCCGGGTTTGGAAAGCTGTACAATCTTTTGCTACAAGTAAATAATGGTCTGAATACCGATAACCCTACTTCTGAATTTTAAGGTAGGGTTATCGGTTTGTAACGCATTTATCGATTTGCTCCAGGAAAGCATCATTCCCCATCGCTCATTAAATTGCACGGTACAAGCTGCCAAAAAAGAAAGGTGATTATTACGGAAAGAATAAAATTCGGTTACATCATATCCAGCAATATCTTTTATTGCATAATTTACCAGCCGCTGATAAACAAGGCCAGATCCCACCTTAAACTTCCACTCTGTAAATTGCACTAATACAGGCACTTCCACTTGATTAAGTCTTATCTTATGTATTACAGCCCCTGGGGAATCCGTTAATTGTCTGCGGCTTCCCGATTGACTGAAAGCCATTTCCATAGCTATGGACCAACGATCATTGATACGACTATCCAGATGCAACCCTCCTCTTAATCCAGGCTGATTAAATCCACTCAGTAAATCTCCATCAATCTGTGCCAATGTTAAGCCCGACACAATAGAGCCCTTAAATTGTTGTGCTTCTGATTTTACACAAAAAAGGAAAACACCTAAATAAACAAGAATAATATTTTTCATGCTATATTTTTACGACCTTTACGCTATTAAATGAAGTCTTAAAGCATTAAGCAGATTGGTAAAGGTATGATTAAATTTACTAAACATTTTTTGAAAAAACTGGAAGATTTACTTTCTGAACTTGGCTTTGTCCTGCGTTATGAAAAAGGGAATTTTCAGTCCGGCTATTGTCTGGTTGAACATCGAAATATCTTAGTGGTTAATAAATTTTTTGATACTGAAAACAGAATTCAGGTAATACTCGAAATTATTCAGCAGCGGGATAACCTGAATGAAAGTTTGTTAGCGCCTAAAAGCAAGGCGCTATTAAAAAATATAAAAACAGGTAAATTAGAAAATTTATCCACAGAGGAGGAAATTGAAAACAAACAAACTGAAGAAACAAAAAATTGAAAATCAGGTTATTAGGAACGGGAACAAGTCAGGGTGTACCTATTTTAGGTTGTGATTGTAAAGTATGCCTTTCATCGGACAGCAAAGATAAACGCTTGCGTACCTCCGCACTCGTTTCTGAAAATAACCACCATTTAGTTATAGATTGCGGGCCAGATTTCAGGCAACAAATGCTGGCTGCTCAAGTTCATACATTAGATAGCATTCTCCTAACCCATGAGCATAATGATCATATCATTGGCTTGGATGACATTCGTCCCTATAATTTTAGATCGGGAAAACCAATGGATATTTATGGAAAGGAAGAGGTTCTAAACGAACTATCCATGCGATTTCCTTATGTTTTTAATACCTTAAATAAATATCCCGGCGCACCTGAGGTAAAGAAAAACATCATTACAAAAAATGTACCTTTCCAATGGGGGGAGAAATATATATTACCTATTGAAGTGATGCACGGATCATTACCTGTTCTCGCCTTTAGGTTTGGTAGCCTCGCTTATGTCACCGATGTAAATTATATTTCTCCAGCATCTATGCGTCAATTGGAAGATTTAGACTACCTGATTTTAGGTGTCCTACAACCTCATTCCCATTATTCTCATTTCAATGTAGAAGAAGGTTTACAAGTTATCGAAACACTAAAGCCTAAACAAGCCATTCTTATACACTGTAATCATAAAATTGGTTTGTCCACCGAATTCAATAAATTACTGCCTGAAAATGTACGGGTGGGTTATGATGGACAAATAATAGAAGCAAATTGGTGATAATTATTTGACAACGTTTATTTTTTTACCTATATTTGATTAACTATCAAATTATCCAATATGTCTAAAATAGATTATATTACCATAGCCGTCGTAGTCATTTGTATTTCTCTCCTGGGTTTAGTTTTTTGGAAAGTAGCAGATTTAAACTGGACGGAAGAAAACATTCAGGAGACAGAGGAAGCCGTCCAGGTCGCTGCTGAGGAAGAAGAAGCCGCGCCATTTTTGGATGAAAACTATGATGTGACCGATTTTGTGGCGGAGGACTCAACGACTGATCCTATTGAAACCACTCCGGTAGTTGTTCCTGTAGAGGAAAAAACAAAAGAGAAGGTCGTTTCAAAAGAACCTGTTATAGAGACAAAGCCAGTGAAAGCGGCAGAAAAAGTGGAGGTAGTACCGCCTGTTAATACACTCAAAGAGGAGTATTTAGTTTGGGGAGGCTCCTTCTCGACCCGCTTAGGGGCTGAGGAGGAACAAGCAAAATTCAAAAAATTAGGCTACAATAAAACCGAAATTTCCCTTTTTGACAAAGGTAAATATGCTGTCGTCATAGTAGGAAGGTACCCAACACAAGCACAAGCACAGGCATTAGTGAACGAATTAAAGTCAAAACATAATATTTCTGCTATTGCCAAGAAGAAAAAATTATAAATCAGGACGGTAGGTTAGTTAATTTTTTAAGGTCAAGAATGATGATTGTTCCTTCAGTAATGTCAATGTAGCCGTCATTTTTAAATTCTGTTAACATTCTGATTACGCTCTCTTTTGCCGTTCCAACAATACGTGCCAAATCCTCCCTCAGTACATGAAACGATTTATTATCCTCCTTTTGGCTCAATAATATAAGCGCATCTGCCACTCTTTTCCTCACCGAGTTATAAGCAAGATTCAATAATTGTTCTTCCTTTTCCGTAATATTATTCGCTAACATTTTAATCATTTGTGAAGAAACATCTCTATTGGCCTGAATAAGTGCCAGGAAATCATCTTTAGGAATAAGCACAATATCCGTATCTTCCATAGCTGCGGCTGTTTCTGCATGAGCGGTACTTTTCAGTAAATCGACATAACCTAAAAAATCACCATCTTTAAGTAGTTCTATAATGTATTCTTTACCTTGATCATGGGTTTTAAAAGTTTTTACCTTTCCGGAACGAATGAAGTATAAAAAGCGAGGATTATCCCCTTCTTCAAAAATGACATCTCTTTTTTTAAAATGTTTTACTTTTTTATCATTCGATAAATTTTTTAATGCTTCAAAACCTTTAGCTTCATTAATAAAAGCTCTCAAGCCATTTTCTGACCTATCAAAATCTTTCCTTAGTAATTTGGTCTTTCTAAGCCTTGTTTCGATGACCGATAATAATTCATCTTTATAAAAAGGCTTGGTAACATAATCATCGGCACCAAGATTCATGCCCCTTCTAAAGTCAGATCTTTCAGCTTTTGCCGTTAAAAAAACAAAAGGGATACCAGAGGTATCAGGCCTTTTACCTAAAATATTAAGCACACCGAACCCGTCTAATTTCGGCATCATGACATCGCATAAAATAAGATCTGGAATTTGCGTCTGGGCTATTTCAACGCCTTTTAACCCGTCTTCAGCTGCTAAAACAGTAAAATTAGATAACTCAAGAATTTCAATCAGATTTTCTCTAACATCTTGGTTATCTTCAATGACCAATATTTTAATGGATTGATTCGTTGACATATCTTAATTTTTTAAATTTGTGAAATACGCGGCAATGAGATTTTAAAAAACGTACCTATACCCAATTGACTTTCAAAATGAATGGAACCTTCCATCAGTTCCAAATATCTTTTCACAATGGTTAAACCCAGGCCTGTTCCTTGAATATTCTCCACATTGTGGGCTCTGAAAAATCGGGTAAACAAGTGTTCCTGCTCTTCCGATGGGATACCAATTCCTTCATCGCGAATGGTAAAATACAGCCATTTTTCATCCATAGAAAAGTCAAAATAGATAGACTTATCTTGTTCTGAATATTTAATGGCATTTGAAAATAAGTTGAGTAAAATATTTTTGAGTAATTTATGATCTAAAAATAAAACGGTATGCAGATTATCCTTGGGTGAAATAACTTTTTGACCTGGCTTAAGAATGGGCAGAATATCCTCTAATAAATCATTACAAAAATCATTGAATATAAATTCGACGGGTTGCGATAAAACTTTACCTTCTTCGAGTTTACTCAATGAAAGGAAATCATTAAGAATGCTGGTTAAATTATTTACTGCGGAACGGATTCTAACAATATGTTTCTCTCTTTTTTGAACTTGTCCACCGTCATTATAAGCTTCTATGAGCTCAGCGGAGGAAAGTATAGTGCTTAAAGGCGTTCTAAATTCATGAGAAGCCATAGAAACGAATCGAGATTTTAAATGATTCAATTCCTTCTCTCTTTCATACGCTTTACGCAGCGCTTTTTCCTTTTCACGAAGGGCATCTTCGGCACTTTTTCTCTCCTGGATTTCAAATTCCAGCTTTTTATTTATATTCAGCAGTTGATTAATCGCGGCGGCTAATTCCTCTGTACGTCTTGAAACCCGCTTTTCCAATTCCGTATTCATGCTCAGAATCCTCTGTTCTGCTTCCCTAAGATCGGAAATATCGATACCCGAACAAATCAAGCCAATGACTTCACCGTTTGAGTCTGTCAACAAGCTATTTTTCCAGGCATATTGTTTGACCTCTCCATTTACATTAATAGCTGTAGTTTCAAAAGAATCCAGCAAAAGAATATTTCCCGACATCATCTCCACCAGAGCCAATTGAAGTGGTCCTGTTTCATCAGGTGGAAGTATGAGATTAAACCAATACTGAGTAATGACATCCTCGTGTTTTAAACCCACGAAGGATAAACCCTTTTGATTAAGATTAATGATTTTGGTTTGGCGATCTAAAACCACATTAATCGTATTGGCTACATCGAAATACATTTCGATTTTTTCCTTTGCGGAAATTAGTTCCTTTTCTATTTGCTTTTGTTCTGTCAAATCGTGAACAATGCCCGTATAAAGTGATCTGTCAGGCAAACGAACCTCACTAATACTCAGATAACAAGGAAAAACGGTATCATTTTTCCTTTTTCCTTCTACTTCCCTTCCAATACCAATAATCTTTTTTTCCCCTGTTCTATGATAATTCTGAAGATACCCATCATGCTTTTCACTGTATCTCCCTGGCATTAACATATTGATATTTCTACCAATTAATTCATCTATATGATAACCAAATAGTTCTGACGCCGCATTATTAACCTTTAGGATGATACCAAGCTGATCAATAATAATGATACCATCTGTTGCAGTTTGAATAACCGCAGCAAGCTGAAGAGAAGCAATATCCTGATGGTCCATTTTATTTTCCATAAATCCTTGTAAAGAGCTAGATTTTCAAAAATCAGTGAGTCGATTGATAAATATCATTCTTCCATTAAAAAAAACACATCAATTTTACCCTATTATTAAGGCCATAAAGAAACGACTTATTAGAATGAAAAAACCAAATTTTAGATAAAATGCCAGTTATCCATAAAGTAAAGTTATTAGGTATCGGTGCATCCAAGGACAAAGCTTTGCGGGAGCTTGTTGATCAGGCTATGTCCGTTTTAAACATTCATTGGCCCATTGAGGAAATAAAAGATATAAATCTTCTTATTCATTATGGCATAACTGGAATTCCTGCTTTAATCATTGATGATAATGTAATATTTCAAGTCAATGTACCCAGCTATTCTGAATTGCTTCAGGTTTTTAAGGAATTCACCACAAAAGAAAATGATCAAAAGCTTTATATTAGCAAAATCCCAAAATAGGTCTGTCTATTTGAAAGGTAATCTGTTTGCTCACACTTTTATGCAATAAATCACCTATAAATCCTCTCGTTGGCAGATAAAGTGCTAAAATAGCTGGTTCATTGGCCTTCAAAAACTGAAAAATACCATCGACAACCTCCTCGTTTGAAATCTGATGTATATGACCTAATCCTTCAAAACTAGTTTTACTCGAGCCTACCGGATGATTATCATCATTAGGCTTTACTACATGAATAAACTCAATTTGAGTTCGTAGATAGGTAGAAAAATCTTTTAATTTTACCAAAACGGTATCTTCGCCCTCTTCAAAATTAGTGGCATAAATCATTTTAAACCATTTGTTGAAAGTAGCTTCCTTTGGAATTACCAAAACGGGACAAGGCGAATGTCTCAACACATGAGTAGTAATACTCCCCAACCATTTCTCCAATCTGTTGCGTTCACCTTGTGTAGCCATGATAATTAAGTCATAACTCTCCGCTAATTTATCAATTTCATAACTTATATCTATACTATATTGCAATCCCGATTGCCCCAAAAGACCTTGAGGAATATCTTTTACAAAATACGACATTTGTACTTCCAGACCCTCGCGCTTTTCTTTTATCATTTCCTCCAAATAGATGGGAGGTAAATTGGCAGCATCTACCGAAGCCAACTGATACACCGTCCAAACGTCAATAACAGCACCAAATTCCTTTGCAAAATCAACCGCATATCGAAGCGCGTGTTGAGAGACTTCCGAGAAATCGGTAGGGAAAAGTATTTTCTTCATAGGTAAATTTTAAAAAATGGGTTTCATAAGTAATATGAACAAAACTAACCCTGCTGTCAAATAAAATAAATGACAAAAATCACCCTGAAAAAGTAATAAATATTTTATGGATACTATTTTCACCAAGACAAAACCACCTGAACAGGTTGATGATCAGAGGGATATCTCTTTTCAAAAGAATCGGTTAAAACACCATATTTTTCGATATTAAAATACTTTCCCAAAAATATATAATCAATACGCCTATTCAACTCAGCATTCCAATTAAAACTGTTAAAGGTACCTACCGGCCCATAAGGTGCTTGTTTTGAGTGTGTGAAACTGTCTCTATACCCCACATCGTTTAAAATTTTAATCACATCAGATTCGGGTAAAGAATTAAAATCACCCATGATAATAACAGGCAAACCCTTACTAATTTCCGTTGCCTTTTGGTGCATTAACTTGGCTGATTCCAATCTGGCAACGACCCCTTCATGATCAAAATGAGCATTAAAAACATAGAATAATTTACCATTTTGCTTATCCTTACATTTCGCCCAGGTACAAATACGTTTGCAACATTTTGCGTCCCAACCCATTGTTGGTTCACCTGGTGTGGTACTTAACCAAAAATTACCCGATTGAATAACCTCTATCCTACTCTTCTTATAAAATAAAGCTGAAAATTCACCTGCCAACTTACCATCATCCCGACCTACACCGATCCAGCCATATTCAGACAAGGCTTCCAAATCTTGTATTTGATTATACAAAACCTCCTGAGTGCCAAATATATCCCAATCATGAAATTGAATTAAACCTTTGACTAAGTTCACTCTATTGGGCCAGGCGTTTATGCCATCCTGAGGATTATTATAACGTAAATTATAGGTCGCCACAATAAGTTTATTTGACTTTTGTGCGACCACCATTTCTTGAATGCCTATAAAAAGAAACAAGGCAATGAACCATTTACTATACATAGTTTAGGATTTTAAAAGATAAAGCGTTTTTTAATACATAGGTTCCAGGGTAAAGCCAGCCTGACGAAGCAATGAGATAACCCCCATTTCACCAGGCAGATGACCGGCCCCAACGGCAAATAAAGTAGGCTTATTCCTCATTAATTCAATGATAGGAGCCACCCATCTTTTATTTCTTCTGAACAATAATAAATCCTTAAATTGATCCATCCCAGCGTCATCCTGCATCATTCTCTCCATTTCCTGAATATCCTGTTTTTTATAAATAGCAGCCAACTCGTCCATCATAGAAACACCAGAATCTTTTTGAATAATTTGCTCCAACAACATTTCTGCCTGGACGCGATAAGGAATACTATCGAAAATACTCATCTGAAAAGCGATAGTTTCCAGGCCTTTAATCTCCAGATTTTTATTTTGAGCCAAGGTCAAAAATTCCATTTCATAGGACTTCAAATCACCATTACTCATTCCCATTCCGTCTGGATCCAAACTGGAAAGAAGCATGGGTTTTAATTTTTCAAGAATCTGAAAAGGAAGTCCCATGTCATTAAAATGTGAAGATACTTTATCATATTCTTCTGTGGTGTAAAGCATAGAAAGCGTTGTATCATTTCTCATAAAACCTTGCATCATCAGAGGCATAAGTTGAGAAATATCATCCATGGCAGATAAATCAACCTCAAAAACCATAGATTTTACATTACCGATAGCCTTTTCAACCGATGGAAGAAGAAAATAGTCCTTTTTACCTATTAAGTGGATGGTCCCATATAGATAGGAATCAGCGGGTAAGGTTCTTCCACTAATCTTCCAGAGCAGTGATTTTTCACCAGGTGCTTGACCCAGTAATTGACATTGTATGAAAAGGAGAGATAATAGAGAAAAACAACGAAGGAACATAGGACTCATTTTTAACTTTAATGATGAAAATCAAATTCTTGTAATATACTAAATAAAACGAGATGAATATCTAAAAAAGTCAGAATGGATATATCAGGCCTGAATTTTTTAAATAAGGGCATAGTTAACAAATTTTCAGGTGCAGCAACAGCTACAAACACATCATTTTCAACAAAAGAAAAAAAGAGAGCCCTTCCCGTTTTTTTATAAAATCTAATCATAAGGTCTTTAATATCCTCTGACAAAATAGACGACGCAGGGGTATTAGGTGAGGCGTAAGTAGCAAAAGATTCTTTAAAAATGGCATTACTCTGCTCATCGTCTTTATTTTCTGCACCTAACCAGGTAAATTTTCTAATCGCTTTATATACCTCCTGCTTTTCTTTGCGGCTCCAGATAATAGCCGCTCCTGAAGTTTTAAAGGGTAATTTACCATGGATAAATAAACCATTAAACTGCGGTTTTAATTGACCATCGATATTTGAAGTCACCGATACACGGAGCTTACTTAATGAGAAGGAAACCTCCCCAATATTCCCCGTCATTAAACCGTTTCCTTCATAATTCGTTGCATTTTCAGAAAAAAAACCACTTTCCACGTATATTTTACTATCAATACATTGATCGCCACAAAAAGATAAGTTCATTATTTCAGGCGTCTGCATAAAATATTTCATCATCAATGAAGTCAAAGAATACTGACAAGCCAGCTTAAAATTTAACCACATAGTAGCAACGTAGTAAAAACCGTATAAACTACCACCAATAAACAAAAGGGTGAGAACAAAAAGACCTAAGAATACATGGAGAAGAAGCCCCAAAATAAAAACTCCACACAAAATACCCAGCAGGCGAATGATATGAAAACGATGTTTATTGAGTTGAGATAAAACAGGAACGATTTCATCTTGATAAAAAATTTGAAATTGAGCGCCTGAAAATGGGATCATAATATGGTCAAATTAATAGCCAAAATTCAAATCTGCAATGAGAGAAATATCCTTTACCTCCTTTTCAAACCATTTTAATGGCGCGCTATTTTTATCCCCTGTACTGGTATCACATTTAAAAAAAACATAATACAACTGTAAATCCTCCCCTAACAAAGTCAGCAACTGGTCTAATCTGGCCTGCCCTTGAATAGGTTGTTGATAAGGATAAATCATTCTCCAGATATAATAGGCCTCGTCGTGCCAGGTAATGATATTGACTAAAGAAGGAATAGCGCCTCTTTTTTCCATAAACTGAGCGGCGAGAATACTATGATGTTTACTCCAATCACGGGGAGAGCCCTTTGGTTCAATATATTTAAAAGCGTCATGAATAATAGCTACTAATCTTAGGAGAGCGCGATGCTCAGAAGAGAGGTTAACTTTGTCAATATTATCGAGAACCTCTCTTACATGTTTATAAACTTCCCCTTCCGGATGACCATAGCGGGGCAAGCCCCAACGGAGACCAGCCTGCACTTCTGGTATAGCCAAAAGGTCTGCTTCTTCCTTATTTTCAGGTTTTAAAATATCCAGTAAATCAAGATAGAATGAAGTCATAAACAGAGGTAAAGTGTCTCAATATAAACTAAAAAAAAAGAACTTTAGGAAGATTGAATGGGTATGTTTGTTTTCACAAACGAAATAAAGGTTTATCTGTCATAAATACAAACGGAACATGAATAAAAAGAGTTTTTTAAGGACTTTATTTACTACGCTCAAAGATTTGCAATCTTTATTCTTCCCACCTATTTGTTTAGCTTGTAAGGGTCCGGTAGCTGGTGAAGACACCTTAATGTGTGCTACCTGTCAAGCCAATTTACCCTTTACAGCCCATCATCTGCAAAAAGATAATCTTATGGAACAGCGATTTTGGGGCAGGATAAATATAGAGAGAGCCACGGCATTTTTACAATTTCAAAAAGGGGGAAGCGTTCAAAACCTACTTCATTTTTTAAAATATGAACATCGGGAAGATCTTGGGATATACTTGGGTAATTGGTATGGAAGGGAATTGAACGAAAGCGACATATATAAAAATATAGATTACGTAATTCCTGTGCCCATACATAAACAAAGACTAAAAAAAAGAGGCTATAATCAGATAGAAGAATTTTCCCGTTGCATAGCCTTCCAAATTGGAAAAGAGTATCGGGGTGATTTATTACACAGAGTAAAAAATAGCAGTACTCAAATAAACCGGAGTAAGGAAGAGCGATTTTCCCATTTAGAGCGGGCATTTTCCTGGAAAACGCCAGGCGTTTTGGAAGGAAAACATATACTTATCATAGACGACATTATGACAACAGGCGCTACTTTTGAGGCCTGTTGTTACCCCCTGAAAAATATCAATGGAGTAAAAATAAGTATATGTACCCTTGCCATTGCAGAATAATCAGGAGACTAGGGTTCCCACCTTTTCCCCGTGAATAATTTTAGTTAAGTTATCAGGATTAATGATATCAAAAACGATAATAGGGAGATTATTTTCCTGACAGAGCGTAAAAGCCGTCATATCCATCACATTTAAGCCAAGGCTTATGACCTTTTCGAATGAGATAGCATCATATTTAGTGGCATCGGGAAATTTCTCAGGATCGGCAGTGTATATACCATCCACCCGGGTACCTTTAAGAATGACCTCGGCATTGATTTCATTGGCTCTTAGGGCTGCGGCAGAATCTGTTGTAAAATAGGGATTTCCTGTGCCTGCGGAAAAAATGACCACTCTATTCTTCTCAAGATGTCGAATACAACGTCTTCTAATATAAGGTTCAGCAATTTGATTGATCCCTATTGCAGAAACGAGCCGGGTATAAACGCCTAGTTTTTCGAGGGTACCTTGAATTGCCATACCATTAATTACGGTAGCCAGCATACCCATGTAATCACCTTGCACACGTTCGATACCAGAATTTGATGCTTGTAATCCGCGAAAAATATTTCCGCCTCCTATAACGACAGCCACTTGAACATCGAGATCTACCAACGTTTTTATTTGTAAGCCATAGTGCATTAATTTTTCAGCATCAATGCCGAATGAATTATCCCCCATGAGAGATTCACCACTTAATTTTAAAAGGACGCGTTTATATTTTTTTTCCACTTAGAGGATTTTGGTTAGTGAGCGCAAAAAAAAGGCGAACCGTAAAACGATTCGCCTTTTGAATTAACCTAAAGCTACGTGCTTGAAAGCGGTAACGGTGAGGTTTTTATCAATTTTCTGAAGATATTGCTCCACAGTAACAGAATTATCTTTTACGAATTGTTGATTTAACAACGTCATTTCCTTAAAGAACTTATTCAATTTACCTAAGGCAATTTTCTCTAACATTTCTTCTGGTTTGCCTTCATTTCTGGCAATTTCCTTACCAATTTCAATTTCCTTTTCCACTAAAGAAGAATCCACTGAATCTTTATTAACGGCGATAGGCTTCATAGCAGCAACCTGCATAGCCACATCTCTTCCGGCATCGAAGCAGGCAGGATTATCTATAGAAAGGGCAACGATAACAGCTGCACGGTTACCCATGTGAATATAAGGGCATACTTGCGCTGCCTCAAGGAACTGGTAATCAGCTACTTCAACTTTTTCACCAATAACACCTACTTGTTCGATAACTTTTTTTCCGATAGAGATAGAACCATCAAAAGAAAGGTCTAAAAGCTCCTCTTTAGAAGCGGGAAGATTAGCGAGAGCGATATCAGCTATTTTTTTGGCAATAGCTACGAAATCAACATTTTTAGCAACGAAATCAGTTTCGCAACTCAACTTAATAATAACACCTTTTTTACGATCATCGGAAACAGCGGCTACGACGGCACCTTCAGTTGCTTCGCGATCTGCTCTTTTTGCAGAAAGTTTCTCTCCTTTTTTACGGAGACCTTCGATGGCTTTTTCAAAATCTCCCTCTGCTTCAGTGAGAGCTTGCTTGCAATCCATCATACCTGCACCGGTCATATCTCTTAATTTTTTGACATCGGTGGCTGAAATAGATACGCTCATTTTATATTATGTTTGGTTTGGAAAAAGTAACCGGTTTTTTAAAATTAAACAGCCGTTGCTTCGCTTTCAGACTTCACCTTATTACGTTCTTCAAGACCTTCCAAAATGGCATCCACCATATAATTGGTGATGATACGAATAGATTTAGAAGCGTCATCATTTCCCGGAATGGCAAAGTCAACTAAATTTGGGTCTGAATTAGTATCAACGATACCGAAAGTACGAATACCCAAACGTTGCGCCTCTGCGATAGCGATATGCTCATGAGCGATATCAACAACGAAAAGAGCTGCTGGAAGGCGACCTAGGTTAGCGATACCTCCAAGAACCTTCTCCAATTTATCCTTTTCACGGGACATCGTTAAACGTTCCTTTTTAGTGACACTTGAAAGTGTTCCATCTCCGAGCATTTTCTCGAAAGATTGCATTTTCTTGATAGACTTGCGAATGGTGGTAAAGTTAGTCATCATACCTCCTAACCAACGATCGCAAACATAAGGCATACCTGCGCGACGTGCTGCTTCGGTAACGATATCTCTGGCTTGTTTTTTGGTGGCTACGAAAAGTACTTTTTTACCTGATTTTGCTAAGGCACGCATGGCATTAGCAGCGCGATCTAAACCTTCAGAGGTACGATTTAGGTCGATGATATGGATGCCTTTGCGTTCCATGAAAATGTACGGAGACATTTTTGGATTCCACTTCTTTTTAAGGTGTCCAAAATGTACACCTGCATCCAGTAATTCTTTATAAGTTGGCTTATTCATATCTTTACAAATTTGGGGATAATAAATGCTACCCTGATTTAAAGGATTAACGTTTACTGAATTGGAAGCTCTTTCTTGCTTTTGGTTTACCGTATTTCTTACGTTCAACCTCACGTGAATCACGTGTCAAGAATTTCCTGTCTTTAAGTGGCTTTCTAAAATCTGCATTTAGCTCCACTAAAGCACGGGAAATACCCATACGAACTGCTTCTGCCTGACCTTTAAAACCGCCACCACTGACATTGACAACAACATCATACAATTTAGCTACTTCCACTTCTTCAAGCGGCGCCATTACAGAAAGTTGTACGTGTTCCTGAGGAAAATAGGCTTTATAATCCTTACCATTCACAAGAATGTTTCCTTCCCCTTTTTTTAGATAGACACGGGCTACCGAACACTTTCTTCTACCCGTTGCATTAATCATTTCCATATACGATGCTTACTATTAGCGAATTAACCGAGAACCTCTGGCTTTTGCGCTTGGTGGGGATGTTCAGCCCCGGTGTAAATAAATAATTTTTTAATCATACTTCTTCCCAAACGATTTTTAGGAAGCATGCCTTTAACCGCACGTTCCACGATGTCATTTGGCTTGCGAGCCATAAGTTCCTGTGCCGTGTAGGTCTTCTGACCACCAGGGTAACCTGTGTAATGTCTGTAAACTTTGTCTTGCATTTTCTGACCAGTAAAGCGAACTTTATCTGCATTTAACACAATAACAAAATCTCCCGCATCTGCGTGTGGTGTGTAGGAAGGTTTATTTTTACCCCGAAGGATAGTAGCAATCTTAGTACAAAGGCGACCTACTATCTCTCCTTCTGCATCAATAACGTACCACTTGTGCTGAACAGTTTGTTTATTGGCGTGTACCGTCTTGTAACTGAGCGTATCCACTATTTGATTTGTTTAAAATGAAGGAATTAAGAAATACTGCTTTAATAAGCGACTGCAAAAGTATATTTCTTTTTATTCCAAACAAACTTTTAGGTCATTTTTTTTTATAAAAATATCATAACTAACTGAAAAACAATAAAATTTTTGACATCTTTTTTTCATACCTCTACCAACTTTTTACTTTTCCTTTTGTTATTCCTTCCTTCTACCTAAAGAAATCGTTAAATTTGCCTTTGAAAATATCATTTAATGTCTGAAAAGAAAATCTTCACCCCTGATAATGACCCTACTGCATCGAGTAGAAAGCAAGATCATATCGAACTTGCCTTCCGATCTCAGGTTTCGTCAGCCGATATGCGGAACGAATTTTACTACGAGCCGCTTCTTTCTTCCCATCCTGCAGATTCCTCTCTCCTTGAAACTCCTTTTGGTTCAAAGGTTATGCGTGCTCCACTTTGGGTTTCCAGTATGACGGGCGGTACGGCCATGGCTGGTAAAATTAATAAAAATCTGGCGCTTGCCTGTGCCGAATTTGGCCTGGGTTTAGGCCTGGGATCATGCAGGCCCTTGCTTTTCAGTGATGATACATTAAGCGATTATGCCGTCAGACCCATTTTAGGCGAAGGTGTTCCCTTTTATGCCAATTTGGGCATCGCCCAAATCGAAAAATTATGGCTCCAGAAAGAATTATTCAGGATCCCGGCGTTAATTGAAAAACTAGAGGCCGATGGCTTAATTATACATATTAATCCTTTACAGGAATGGCTACAACCCGAGGGAGATAGATTTACTTATCCTCCTATTTTTATTATTCAGGAACTTATTCGTCATTATCCGGAAATCTCACTTATAGTTAAAGAGGTGGGACAAGGAATGGGGCCGCAAAGTCTTAAAAAACTGATGATGTTACCGCTCACTGCCGTTGAATTTGCCGCAGGTGGTGGAACAAATTTTTCTAAGTTAGAACTCTTTCGTGCCCACCCCGACCGCGCTGAAGCCTTAGATCCTCTAACCAAAGTAGGTCATGATGCCAATCAAATGGTAGGCTTTTGTAACGATATTTTCCTGAACCACTCGACCGATATTCAATGTAAACTGCTCATCATTTCCGGAGGAATTCAAGACTTTTTACATGGACATTATTTAGTAAAGAAATCAAAAATACCCGCAGTTTATGGTCAGGCTTCTTTATTTTTAAAATACGCCAGAGATGATTATTCGACCCTGCAATCATTTGTCAAACACCAAATTGAAGGACTCGTAGTAGCTAATCATTTTCTAACTTTACCTCCGTCCTAATGCCTATTCCCCATGAATGAAAAATTAATTTCCGGCTTTTCAAAGTTATCTAAAAAGGAAAAAATAGATTGGGTAAATACACATTATGGTACAGAGGATGTGAATGCCAATACCGATGATTTCTCCGTTTTTTTTCACGAAAATGCAGCTATTCAGGAAGTAATAGATGGATTTAGTGAAAATACCATAAGCAATTTTATTCTTCCTTATGGTATTGCTCCCAATTTTTTAATTAATGGCGTGGTATATGCCGTGCCTATGGTCATCGAGGAGAGTTCAGTGGTTGCTGCTGCTTCCAGTGCGGCAAAATTCTGGCTTTCCAGGGGCGGATTTACATCGACCGTTTTATCTACTGTAAAAATTGGTCAAATCCATTTCAAATGGTTTGGCGATACTTCTCTATTATATCGCTTATTTCCGGACATAAAAGAGAAGCTTCTATTTGATAGCAAGCATTTAGGAGCTAATATGGTAAAAAGAGGGGGTGGCGTCACAGACATAGAGCTCCTTCATTTAGGTCATTTGGAGGAAGGTCTTTATCAACTGAGGGTCAAATTTGAGACGGTAAATTCTATGGGAGCCAATTTTATCAATACCCATTTAGAATCGTTTTCCTCGTCTCTCAAAGAATATTTTAATTCCTCCAGCTTTCTTTCTCCTGAAGATAGAGAGCTCCTCATTATTATGTCCATTTTATCAAATTATACACCTGAATGTTTGGTAACGGCCACAGTCAGTTGTCCTGTAAGTGATTTTAATGGAATTTATAAAGACATGGGTGCCGCTGAATTTGCCAATAAATTTCAACAAGCAGTGCGTATTGCTGAAATTGATCCATACAGAGCCACCACGCATAATAAGGGCATTTTTAATGGTATCGACGCCGTTGTTTTAGCCACTGGTAATGATTTCAGAGCGGTAGAAGCAGCAGGTCATGCTTATGCAGCAAAAGATGGTTCCTATAAATCTTTAAGTGTTTGCAAAATTGAAAATGATATTTTTACATTTTCCCTGACCCTTCCTCTGGCTATTGGAACCATCGGCGGGTTGACACACCTGCATCCTTTAGCTAAAAAAACGCTCTCCATTTTAGGAGAACCCGATGCCAAAATGCTCATGCAAATCGTTGCATCCGTTGGTCTTGCCCAAAATTTTGCCGCAGTAAAGTCTTTGATTACCTCAGGTATTCAGGACGGTCACATGCGCATGCACCTGATGAATATTCTGGTCCATTTACAGGCGAATGAGGAGGAAAAAAGCAGCGCTTTACAACATTTTAGCAAAATTTCCGTGTCTTTTTCATCGGTTCGTGAATTCATTGATTCAATGCGGTCTGAAAAATGAATGGAACAACCTATTTTTCACATGGAAAACTTTTAATAACAGGGGAATATGCCGTTTTAGACGGTGCAAAAGCATTGGCCCTACCCACTAAGTATGGTCAGCATCTGCATTTTCACCCTCAACCTGGCTCAAATTGCCTCCTTTGGGAGAGTTTCACAGATAAAGGACAATTGTGGTTTTCTGCCTCGTGGGAACTAGATTCTATGAAGGTCTCTGTCGGTCAGGGTTTACCTGAAACCAATGTACTTACCTCACTACTAAACAGTATGATGTCAGAAAAAGGGCTTCCCGCTTCTTTTTTTGAAGGCAAAATAGAAACCCATCTCGATTTTCCAAGAGAATGGGGACTTGGGACCAGTTCCACTCTTATCGCTTTACTTTCAAAATGGACTCAAATTAATCCTTATTATTTGTTGGAAAAATCATTCGGTGGTTCCGGTTATGATATTGCCGCTGCCGGCGCAAGTGGTCCCATTACTTATAGAAAAATGAAGGAAAATAACGAAAACCCTGAGGTTATAATAGCGCCGTTTAATCCCTCGTTTTTTAACAAAATATATTTCCTTTACTCCGGTAAAAAGAAAAACAGTAGAGAAGGAATTTCAACTTACCGTTCTAAATCATTAAATCCAGTCTATATTTCAGAAATATCACAACTGACTGAAAGAGTTCTGACCGTTGAAAGTTTTTCAGACTTTTGCGCATTGTTAAAGACGCATGAAAAAATTACAGGTAATCAGTTGGGCTTAATACCTATTCAAGAGGAATATTTTACCGATTTTCAAGGGGTGGTAAAATCTCTTGGCGCTTGGGGTGGCGATTTTTTGATGATTCTAACCGATCTACCTAAAAGTGACATTATATCCTATTTCAAAAAGAAAGGCTTTTCAACCCTTTTTACCTATAATGAATTGATATTTACTGAAAATAAATAAAAATTATGCCTACCAAGTGGAATGAATGCGAATTAGTTTCTTTTAAAGAAATAGCGCCTCAAACGAGACTTTTCACTTTCAAATTATTGGGTGACGATGTTTTTTCATTCAAAGCAGGTCAATTCATTACTTTCGATCTTCCTGTGCACGAAAAAAGACTTTACCGCTGGAAAAGCTATTCTTTAGCTAATGCACCTGATAACACGAACCATTTTGAACTATGTATTGTAAAAAATGAAGGAGGATTAGGTACTACCTATCTGTTTGACCAAATAATAATAGGAGATAAACTGAAATTTAAAGGTCCTGAAGGTAGCTTCATTTTACATGAAAATAATCCTGAAGCCCTCTGTTTTATTTGTACAGGAACAGGCATTGCCCCCTTCAGAAGTATGCTGTGGGATATTTGTCAGAATTCGGTAAAACCTGCAACAATCCGGGTTATATTTGGAACAAGAAAAATGGAAAATGTTCTCTTTTTAGATGAATGGCGGGAATTAGTAGAATTATTACCTGATTTTCAAGTACATATAGCCCTCTCAAGAGAAGAAGAATTACCTCTTACCAACGAGAAAAATATTTTTTTCTATAAGGGATACGTCCATCAGATTTATCAACATCAGAAATTATTTGAAATGAAAGAACCAACTTTTTATCTTTGCGGTTGGCGAAATATGATTGATGAGGCTCAAAAAAACCTTTTGAACCTTGGTTTTCCATCTTCGCATATTCAAACTGAATTATATGGCTGATGCGGAGATAAAACTATTTTATTAAGAACTTGTTTTTACCTAAAACCAACCATTTTATCAACATGGAAAATACTACACCACAGAGTCCGGTTCTGATATATACGGAGCAAACGCCGAATCCGGAAACTTTAAAATTCGTTACTAACAGAATGCTTTATAAAGGTACAGCTGACTTTAAAGAAGTGAATGCGGCTAAAGAATGGTCCCCGATAGCTACCGAATTATTTCAATTTCCTTACGTTAAGGGAGTTTATGTTTGCAATAATTTTGTGACTGTTTCAAAGGAGTTTAATTACGCCTGGGAAACTATTCTGCTTCCTCTAAAAGAGTTTATAAAAGAATATGTTGCTAACGGATCTGAAATTATTAGTGAAGGTTACGCCGAAGCCATGTTAGCTTTTGAAGCTGAAAATAGTAAACATGAGGTTCATACAGGCGAGCAAAGTGAGACGGTAAAAAAGATAAAAGAGCTTATTGATACTTATGTTAAGCCTGCCGTTGAAATGGATGGTGGAAACATTGAGTTCAAAAGTTTTTCAGAAGGAATCGTCACCGTAACTTTGCAAGGTAGCTGTAGCGGTTGTCCAAGTAGCACCGTCACCCTAAAATCAGGGATTGAAGGCATGTTAAAACGAATGGTTCCCGAAGTGACCGAAGTGGTTTCAGAAATGGGATAAAATTAAATGAAAAAGAGGCTGTCTAAAAAATAGCCTCTTTTTTTTGCTACTTTACACATATACATAGGTCTAATTGGTCTGAAAATGCGACTCCTCCGGGGTCGATTTTCACAATATCCTGCCCCCGAAGGGGTCACATGTCTCTTGCTATTTGGCCCTGGCGGCACAAAATGTTTCATTATACCCTTTTGGGCCCTGGCGGGATAAAATGTTTCATTGTACCTTTTGGTCCCTGGCGGCACAAATGTTTTCATTGTACCCTTTGGTCCCTGGCGGCACAAATGTTTTCATTGTACCATTGTGCGCCTTGCGGCCTAAAATGCTAGAAACGTGTGACCCCGAGGGGGTCAGGTGTGGGATTTTGGGGAAATTTGTGCCGCCAGGAGCATGGTGGGCCTCTGGGATCGGTTTTTTTTGTTTCCTGACCCCGGAGGGGTCACATGTCTCTTGCTATTTGGTCCCTGGCGGCACAAA
>JANQZX010000100.1 GCA_030728245.1 Saprospiraceae bacterium
TCTTTCAACAGTACCTTTCCGGTCTGAGCATCTATTTTATACACCCAGTAATCTGGCGAATTAGGATGGTCAATTGGTACCTCCCATGCCAGTTTTAAAGAACCATTTAACTCTTGAACAAAAACTAAAAAAACCGATATTTCAGATTTACTTAACCTTTTTTCAGAAAATAAAAATTTTCCATCCTGATTTATCTCCTTTGACTTTAAAGAAACGCCATCTAACGAAATTCCCGATGCATTGGCGGCAAATCGAACGGCTTCAGCAGGATTTATGCTAGGTTTATTGAATAGGGATCCTAAAATAATTCTATCTTTTAGATGGGCTAAAAAACCATTTGTTGCATAGGCTAAAGTACCATCACTTTTAAAATGAAAGCCAGAAATAGCTTTATCAATGGGTATTCCATCTAGTTCTTGCTGAACATATAAATGTTCCACCGCATTATGATCGCTTGAATATTTATCCCGGATAGATAATGAACCTAAATCATTCGCCGTTAATGGCCATTTTAGAGCTATACTTCGAACCTTTGCAAGGTCATCAACTACTTCAAATGGACTTTGAGCAAATAAAATACAACCCTGAAGTAGAAGAAAAATTAAAGTGAATTGTCTTAAAATTTTCATTATGCTATATTTTTGAAAATATAATTTTTGCCTATTCATAAAAGTAACGTAATAATCGCAAAAAGGATTTTTATTAATTGAATTATTATTTTTTTAGTTAACTTGTATTTATCCAAAATTCCTTTACTATGAAAGCTACTCGCAGAAATTTTATCCAGACACTTGGCGCAGGCGCCATTGGATTGACTATCCCTAAAACTTCCCTTGGAAACACCCAGCCTCATGATTTGAATATTGATGAGGACCAATTACTCCATATTGGCGATAATATTGCTATTGCTCAAACAGAATATGGGAAGGTACGCGGTTTTATTTTACGTGGCATACATCAATTTCTTGGCATTCCTTATGGAGCGGATACCAGTGGAAAAAACAGATTTATGCCACCACAAAAACCAGTGCCATGGAACGATATTAAGCCAACCATCTGGTGGGGTAATTCTGCTCCACAAATAATGGAAAAAAGATATGCCAATGCATATTCATCCTTCGTCGATCATTGGAATTACGACGATGTGTCAGAGGATTGTCTAAAACTAAATATTTGGACACCTGCTTTAAATAAAGGAAATCGTCCTGTTATAGTTTGGTTACATGGAGGTGGCTTCGTAAATGGAAATGGTATAGAACAAGACGGTTACCATGGGGAAAATCTGTCAAGGATGGGAAATATTGTTTTTTGCTCCGTTAATCATCGCCTGGGTGCTTTAGGTTATTGCTGTTTATCAAGTGTTGGGGGACCTTTAGCTTCTGGAAATGCAGGTAACTTAGATCTGGTTGCCTCCTTAGAATGGATAAAAAATAATATTGCCCAATTTGGGGGTGACCCAAATAATGTAACCATTATTGGACAATCAGGTGGAGGAGCAAAAGTAACCACATTAATGAATATGCCGGCGGCAAAGGGACTTTTCCATAAAGCCGTCGCTTTAAGTGGTAGTTCTTTAATAGGAGTAAATAAAGATTATGCGGAAAAATTAGGTGCAAAAGTATTGGAAGAAGCTGGCTTCAAAATAGGTGAATTTGAAAAATTACAACAAATGCCTTGGCTTGAATTTATTCAAATTGCCAATAGAACTGTTGCAAAATTTTCGGATGAAGCAAGAAAAATGGGTATTCAAAGAGAAGGTTTTTCACCTGTTTCTGATGGAATTCACCTTTCAAGTGAACCTTTTTTCACTGGTGGAATGTCTGAAAATATTCCTTTAATGATTAATACTACTTTTCATGAATGGACACCTTCCCGTTCTGACGCTAGTTTGGAGAAGGTAACCTGGGAAGAAATAACCGAAAAAATATCGGCCAGATTTGGTGAAAAATCCAGCCTTATTGTATCCGCTTATAAAAAACAATTCCCAACGGCTTCTCCCGTAGAAATTTGGGCGCTCATTTTATCCAATAGAAAAAATGCAGTGGCCACAGCAGATGCAAAATCAAAAAATGGTAAGGCTCCTGTTTATGTATCCTGGTTTGGTTGGCAACCACCTTTATTTGACGGTAGAATGAGAGCTTTCCATTGTATTGATATCTGCTTTTGGTTTTATAATACCGATCTTATGTTTACCCATACTGGAGGAGGAAAACGCCCTAGAGCACTATCTACAAAAATGGCTAATTCATTTATTCAATTTGTTAAAACTGGAAATCCAAATGGAGGAGGTTTACCAGAATGGCTGCCTTACTCTGCTGAAAAAGGTGAAACTATGATATTAGATGACTTATGTCTTCTTCAAAATAATCCTGACGGTGAAGCAAGAAAATCACTGGATTAAAATATTAAATAATTAGTAAAAGATACCCATTAGGTGTAGCATACCGGATTAAAGGTAAGTATCTAAAAATAATTCAATTTTTAGATACCTTTGGGAAAATTGTAATTTATTACCGTCGGAAAAAAAATTAAAAGTTTATGGAGGAAAATGAGGTATCCATTATTTATGGAAGACACCCCATCTTAGAGGCTGTTGAATCTGGAAAAACAATTGAAAAGATACTATTCCAACAAGGGTTGCGGGGAGAGTTAGAAAAAGAAATCAGGCACTTGTGCCGGGATCATGAAATTCCGCTTCAGGTTGTGCCAAAAGAGAGGATGAATAGGGTAGTTTCTGGAAATCATCAGGGGGTTATTGCCTACACTTCACCCATTACATATCAGAATATAGATAGTTTACTTCCCGAAATTCTTGAGAAAAAGGAAAATCCAGTTTTTCTAATATTAGATAGTATTACCGATGTTAGAAATATTGGCGCTATAGCCAGATCAGCTGAAGTATTAGGAGCAGACGGCATTATACTTGGTATGCGTGGTACTGCTCCTATAAATGGTGACGCTATTAAAACGTCTGCTGGTGCTCTTACCAGAATCCCTATTTGCAGAGAAAATAGTCTTGCTAATACCATTACCTATTTACAGGAAATGGGAATAATCGTAAGCGTTAGCGATTTAAAGGGCGAAAAAACGGTAGAACAATGTAATTGGAATGAACCTACTGCCATTATTCTCGGCGCTGAAGGCAATGGAGTTCACCCAAGTTTAATTAAAGCAGCCGATCAGAAATTTATCATTCCACAACAAGGAGAAATAAATTCCTTGAATGTTTCTGTCGCCGCAGGCATCATTTTATATGAGGTTATGCGTCAAAGGAATCCAACGATTTAAAAACTAGATCATGCCAAATAAATCCAAATACATTTTATTTCTTTACATTATTATAGGAGCATTACAAGTAACGGGTATATTACTAAAAATGCCCTTAATACACCAAAGTTTAAAAGTGCTTCTCATGCCCGTTTTAACTTTTTATTTATGGAATGGCATAGAAGAAAAAACAAAAACCACTTTATTCAGACTAAGTATCCTGGCCTTAACATTTTCTTACTCGGGTGATATTATATTAATGATTCCTGGTAATCAACCGTTGTTTTTTATTGGCGGTTTAGTTAGTTTTTTAATAGCACATCTATTCTACACGAGATTATTTACCACATTATCCCCCTTAAGTAAAAATACTCTCAAAAAGAACCCAATATGGATCATAGGGATAATTCTTTTTTTGACAACATTCCTGTCTTACCTGGTTCCAAAGATTGATAACTCCCTCAAAATCCCAGTCATAGCTTATGCATTAATCATCTGTACAATGTTGTTAAGTACGCTTAATTTAAAGGAAAAAATTGGAAAAAGACCCCACAATTTGATTGTGGCAGGAGCTGTTTTATTTGTACTTTCTGACAGCATTTTAGCCTTAAACAAATTTGATCCTACATTCCGGGGCATTACCCTCATGCATGCCTTAGTCATGATAACTTATATCTCTGCACAGGGATTCATCATTTATGGAATAAAGTTAAATAGCTTAAAGACATTGTAATTGGGCGGTAGTTGATGAAACATTTTGTGCCGCCAGGGGC
>JANQZX010000101.1 GCA_030728245.1 Saprospiraceae bacterium
TTACTTACGTGGAGGAAATAATTTCCGTCGTAAAAAACACCGATTCGGGTTAGACTAGTTGACCCATTTACAGCAGCAGCCATTTTTTAAATTGTTTAGGGTTGTGGATAGTTGTTTTCAGCCAAAATTAAAAATACCCTGTTCGCATAATTTTATCTTTAATAAGATGCTTAAATTTTTAAGATTAAAGATTCTTTTAATACTTGGAAGGGTAAATCCAAACTTAAAATATTAATTATTCTTTAAGGTTAGCAAATTTATATTTTTTTTTGAAGTTTGCAACAAAAAAAGGATTAATTTTGTATATTGATTTATATTCTAAAGTGAATATCAAATAAGGGGGACGTTCTGGTATCGACAGGATGGTGAACTTGTAAGTAAGCATGTCGAAACTTGATGGTTAGTTCCGTTATCAAATGGCCATCGAAAAACAACCGGCGAAAATAACTACGCCTTGGCTGCCTAATTTTAGAAATTAGTAAGCCTTTACACGAAACGCCTGCTATTTTCAGCTCAGCTGAGATAGCCTGCACGCCGCCTGAGAGAGCCTGCGTCTAGTGTATCATCCAAAAAATCGGGCTGGTTTTTCTTTGTGGCTCATAAAGAAAAATAAGATTCAGAGCTGGGTCAGAAAATGTGTCCTTTGTTGTACCTACCTTCTGATTGAGATCAAAAACGGCAAATAAACATGTAGAAAGCTTACGGGTGCTGTTTTGGACGCGAGTTCGACTCTCGCCGTCTCCACTTCTAACTCAAAAACGATAAAAAAAAGCCCTTCAGTATTCAATACCGAAGGGCTTTTTCATTTTAAATTTTTACTCTATTTTTAAGAGTTAATCTTTCTAAATGATGTATTAAAATTTAAGGATTATTTATAATTCAGGCCAAAACCAAACGGGAATAATGTGTCTTTTTCAGGATATCCAGGTGCATCTGGATCTTGTTTTATAACCGCATCGCTTGTTTCTGCCAGGGCAAAAGGCAACTTTCCAGTTGGGTTGAATTTACCCATTATGATGTCCATAACGGCAGCATCACTTACACCAAAAGTAGCGAGTATACCCGCGGCATTAAGTAAACCACTGGCTTCATCAAGCACATAAGGCTGACGAAAGTCAATGGATAAAATAGTTTTTTCAGCACCCACTGACTGCATAATGGCTTGAATGTCCTCTAATGAAGGTGATATCTTCCACGACTTTGATTTTGCCATGTCTGAAAAGGAGAGAAAGTCCAGTTCTGTCGAGTCAGCACCCCCAAATCTTCTGTCGCTTCCTCCGTCATTATAAACTTGAACACGTATTATCGCAATATCTGTTTCTTTTGAAATGGCAGGCATTGTTTCTTTTTTCGCTTTATTATAATCGCCTGAGGTAACCTTGTAATTTGCCCATTCGCGCTGTTTGAATAGGGCAGTGTTCATGCCCATCGTAAATATTTTCAATGTGTCTTTACCTTTAGGTTGAGCCAAAGGGAGTGTCATCTTATTTTGTAGCAGCACAATTGATTTGCGTTGGGCTAGGTCAGCCTTTTGCTGGAAAGAAGGATTGCCAACCAAATACGCGGCACGATTTGGATCAACATAAGGGTTTTCGAATAAGCCCAGTTCAAATTGCTCTTTCAATAATCTCGTTACAGACAGATTTACGCGACTTTCAGAAAGTTTACCCGATGTTACCAGGTCTAAGATTTGTTTATTATTGCTAAATCCAGAGAGAATATCCGTTCCGGCATCTATGGCAATTAGAATCTGTTCATCTATACTTTTATCTTCTAATCCCCAGGCTCTTTCCCCAATAATGCCAGTATCGGAATTTACGTAACCCCGGAACTTAAGCAAAGTGCGCAATAAATCTGTTAAGATTCCTTTTGAAAACGCCATCCCAACATTGTTTGGAAGGTATGGCTGACCCACTGGAATGCCATAATAAGCCATAATAGACGAAGCACCTGCATCAATAGCCGCTTTGAATGGTGCCAGATGATAATTAAATTTACCCGCAGGATACACTTGGTTTTTTCCAAAAGTATAATGAGGATCTCCGCCGCCTTCTTGAGGACCACCCCCTGGAAAATGTTTGATAGTCAAGGCAATGCTTTTTGAATTCAACTTTTCTCCTTGCAGATTTTTTATGAGCACTTTGATGATTTCAGCCGCCAGGTCACTGTCTTCGGTAAAGGTTTCATGTACACGGTACCATCTCGGTTCTGTGGACAAATCAGCCATGTATCCATACATACCGCGTAAGCCAATGGCTCGCCACTCTTCCGCCATGATCTTAGCAAAGTCTGAAATGAGCGCCATGTCTCGGGTTGCAGCCAGTCCACTTTCTTTTGGCCAGGACGAAAATGATCCGGATTCAACATTTATGCCAGCACGCGCGTCAAATTCTATATGATTTCGGGAATTAGATTTAAACAAAGCGGGGATACCCAGGCGGGTGCGTTCGGAAAATTCCTGCACGGCATTCATAAATTGTGCCGCCTCAAACGGGCTGATTTGCGCTCCGGCAAAACCATTTCCCGCTCCAGTAATTACAGGATTACTTTTAATGGTGTTTCTGAAAACGAATCGGGTCATTTTCTGCTTTTCAATCAAGTCCACAGCAGCATCAGTCATTTTTCCCTTTTCACCTGCGTTGAGGGTGTTAATAAGTAGCATGCCCACTTTTTCTTCCAACGTCATCTGACTTACCAGATTCGCTACGCGCATATCCAACGGTTTACGCCAGTCTTCATAGACATCCAGGATATTATTTTTGTTAAGATCTTTAAAATGGAACTGTTTTTCATGGAGAAGATTAACTGCCCTGTTTTCAATTGCAGGTTGGTATAGATTGCTTTTCTGGGCAATGATTTTTCCAGCCAATAAGAGGGTCAAAATGATACTGGTGAATATATTTTTTAGCATTGAAATAGGAGTTAATGTCCAAATAAAAGAGCGAAGGAAGTAGAAAATTCCAAAATATTATAATAGTATTACTACAAATTTAACATATAATTTAACTCAACCGGTAAAACTTGTAGTAAGTTTTTAACCACAAAATAAAAAGATTAATGATGTATTAAAGGCAACATTGATTAAACAGACCCACATTTCAAGCCCCAGGTCATGAAAATGGTCAAGTGTTAGACCATTATTTCAACCATTCACTAAAATTATTTATGTTTATCAACTCAAAAGAAGCATCTGGATAGGCACTTTTCCATTGGGTTGGTATTTTAACTTTCTCTTCTTTCCATTTGAATTCATAACCAAACAAGGAACCATCCCTTTCTTCGACCCAGTCAATTTCTTGTTGTTCATAGGTTCTCCAGAAATAATTGTTAGATGAAATCCTCCTGTATTCCTGATATTTTAATCTTTCGCTAATCATATAGTTTTCCCACAAAGCACCAATATCATTTCGTGCCTGCAGGGGATTGAAATTAGCAATTACAGCGTTCCTGATGCCATTATCCAGGAAATACCATCTTGAATTTTTAGTAATTTCTTTTCTTAAATTTCGACTAAATCCTTCAACTTTATGAAGAATGAATACTTTACTTAATAAGTCCAGGTATTTTTCTACCGTATTTTTACTTATGCCTAATTGGATACCTAATTCTTGAAGGGATACTTCTCCACCAATTTGAAAGGCAATCAACCGTAAAAGATTAAATATTTTCTGGGAATTCTTAATATGCTCATATACCAATATGTCTTTAAGCAAATAAGAACTAATCATTTCGTTTAAATAATCTACTTTATCCTGGCGATCAGGCAGATGCAATAATTCAGGATAATTACCGAAAATCAGTCTTTCCCGAACCTTGTCCATTTTATTAATATTATTTTCAATCTGGGTATATTCATTTTCAGATAGCGTATATAATGTAAAAGTGTATTTTCTTCCTGTTAAAGGTTCTCCGGCATTTTTATGTATGTCAAATGAAGATGAACCAGATATAATAATTCTAAGTCCTTCTATTTCATCAATCATAAGTTTGAGTTTCAGACCTATTTCAGGAATTTTTTGTGCTT